>PLHN01000479.1 GCA_003139975.1 Acidobacteriaceae bacterium | reverse complement strand
ACTTCCTGGACGAACTTCGCGCCGATCTGTTCGGCGATCGAGCCTCCCCCCGAGCCGGTCATGAACACACGCGTGTTGTGAGGATTGATGCCGGCATCGGCTTCCATGCGCTTCAGAAATTCCAGCGTTTTTTCGGGTTGCTTGGTCTCATGACGCTGATAGTCCTGCCAAAGCACCTGATCGCTGGCCGCCTCGACGACCACGGCTTTTACCGTCGTCGAACCGACGTCGAGTCCGACCAGGAACTTGAGCGCGCGGTCGTGGCCGTGCACGGGATGGCGCATTGGCTGCCCGCGTCGAACGGGCGGAAGTTCGGATTCGAGTGGCGCGATCTGAACTAGCGGAGCTGATTTATGGTCGTGCATGCTTCTCGTACTCCATCTAAACACAAACCTTTAACCACAGAGGACGCTGAGTTCAACGTTGAGTTGCTATCTAGTCGCCCGAGACTGCGGCGACCGGCGAGTCGACGCGCACGCGTGAGCGTTTCCAGAAGCGCGTGTCTTTGTCGATCCGATCGTTGACGTGCAAGACAAATTGCGCTGCTGTTCCAGCCACCCCTTCGCGGTGCGGTACGCGATAGAACGGGCGCTTCAGCTCTGGATGTTCGTCGATGTAGGCGCGAATTTCGTTCATGGTTTTGCCCGTCGACTGGAGGCACTGCTCGAACTCGGCTTTGGCCTTCACCTTGGCCTCGCCGAGCGCCATCTGCACGCGGCTGTGCGCGTTGACCTCGCCCTCGCCCGATGTCTCGATGGGGAGGAAGATCATGTCCTTGAATTTGTTGATGACCGCCGATTGCACGCCGTCGGACTGCGAAGAAGGCATGCAGCCAAAGGGCTTCAGGGCAAGCACCATGTGACACATTTTGCGCACCGTGTAGTACACGTTCTTGCCGACCTCGAGATGGCCTTCGCCGCCGCGCGCGAACTGGTTGTAGAAAGGATGCGCCAGTTCAGCCAGTTCGGTTTGGGGTGCGAGGTGATGCGTGATTCCGCCCAGCTGTTTGATGGTGCGATGGTAGAAGAAATTCCACATGCGCCCGCCGGCGCCAATTCCCCAGAGCTTCTTGTGCAGGCCGATGTAGTTGGCGAAATTCTTCTTGACCTCGTACCACTCGGGATTGCGATGAGGCCGGTTCACGGGCCACTTCGAAATCGCATGGGCTTGGGCTTGATACATCAGGTAGGCAACCCAGGTCGCAATCGGCTCGACCAGAACCTGCGCGCCCTCGCGCTCCAGGAAATCGAACATGTGGAAGTTGCCGTCGCCTTCGGTGATCTGCGCCCAGAATTCGCCGGTTATTTTTACCAGCGGCTTCACGCGGGTGCGGTCGACTTCGATGGAATTCATTTTTTCGCGAGCGGCGTGAAGGGCGTTCAGATAATCCTTGCCCCACATGTGCTCGTGCCACTTGCCAAATACGTTGAAAGTGTTGCGCAGAATCTTATTGCTTTTGAATTTCGACTTGGCCCACTCGGGAGCGCGTTGCTCGATTTCAAAGGACTCGCGATTCTTCAGGTCCTCGCATAGTCCGTCGACTGCTTCGTGGAACACGCGGTCGGTCTCGCCTTGATTCGCTTCATAGGGACGAATCTGGTAAATGAGATCGTTGAGCACGTCGCCGAGGTGCATGGCGTTTAGCATGCCGAAGCCAAAATCGATGGTGAATTTCAGGCCCGGCTCTCCGGAGGCGGCTTTGATTCCGTCGCTGTCTTTGAACAGGAGCACGCGGAAGCCGTCGAATCCGGCGTTCTTCAGCGCGAAGCGATATTCAGCCTCATACATGCCGAAGCGGCAGGGGCCGCACGAGCCGGCGGTGAAGAAGACATAGTTGTCAAGAATCCGCTGCCGCGGAATTCCTTCCTTCTCGAGGAATTGCAAATACTGCACCAAGTTGCCAACCGTGAAGTAGGTGGGGTTGCACTGGCCGTTATTGCCAAATTCCTTGCCTGTCTGGAACGCGGCGACGTTCGGCACCGGCAGCTTCTCGCAGCGATAGCCGCAGCCCTGAAAGACGGCGCGGATCAGGTCCTCATGCTTCCAGGTAAATCCACCAAACAGAATGGTGACGCGGCTGCGCTCTTCGGCGGTGAAGGCGCGCTCAACGGGACGATGGAAATGCGTGGACTGGTCCAGGCCCGCAATCTTCCGCAGGCGGGCGCGTTCCGCGTCAAGGCGTTTCATGATTTCCGCGTCGTTATCGATCTGAATGAGATTCGTCGCCATAGCTTCCTCCGGCCGTTGGCTGAGTTATTGCTTGGTTTGGGATGCTTCTCGACAGCAGTTGGTTGGTGAATCGCGTGGAAATCAAAGCGCACGCCGATTCGGGGCCATCGGTACTACGGATTGGTCCAGCCGTGCCGCGAGACAGCATCCGAACTCCAAACGTGAAAGGAGATTCGAAACCGTACGCCAGGAACCGGTTGCTGGGGAAAGTCCGTTGGCGCCGGGTTAGTAATTCATTCGTTGGGTACACTTCCCTCAGGGCACCCCCACCCTGAAGGTTCCGTTTTAAGGACGACCTAAGCCTGACTCTAGTCACCTTTTTAGCAGAGATGACGTGCTCGCTTCAACAAAGCACGGGGTTTTTTTGTGGGAAGAAGTCCCGATAATGTTCGGACTTTTTCCACATAACAGTAAACCATGCAGCGAATAGATGTGCCGGATCGCGCGAGCATAGTTGTCATTTTTCAGCGATTTCCGACTGAGGTATCAACCATTAGATTAGAACTCATTGGACCTTCCGCGGCACCAGTGCGATCTAGAACCAAAATGACCAAATGGTATCCACGCTCGCGTGCGGCATCCGCATAGTAACCGGACCAAGGCATCCCATCTCGATATGGTTTACCCAAAACGTCACAAAGGCAGGTGACAGCGGTCACTGACCTCATGTGATCTCGCGTGGCATAAGTCACAGGCAGGCTGGCGCAAGCCAGACGGCGTTTCTTACCCGGCTTTCATATTTTCTTAACGCTGCTGCCGGGTGCGGCTGGTTTCATGTCACTTTTTGTGAGGACACGAAACGCCGGAGGCTGCGGCCATGCGCGATAACGGGGTCATCGAAGGGCTCGTACGGATCGCCCTTTTCCTTGCAGCAGTGTCTTCTTATGCGTACCTGGTGTGGGCGAGGAAGCTCCTCACATCGGGAATGGCTGGGCCGCGATGCGTACCAGGCATTGACGCGATTCCGCGATCAACCCTATTCCTTTCGACTCAAAAGTCCTCTTCTCCAATAAACCAGCGCGTCGGCGTTGCGGGAAGCGTCTCGCCGAAGAGCAAGTTTTCCACGGCGGGCGATTGGTTGGTCCCGGTTATCGTCTGGGTGTTGGTCATCCTGATGACTTTGGCGATTGTCGGGTTTTTGCTTGGCGACAGATAGGCGCTCCTAAGCAACAGTGCGCGGCACGAGGAAGCGAGGAGGCATTGCTATGATTTTGACCGTTCTGGTAACCGCATCGCTCATGGCGATAATCGTGAGCTTCACCATGTACTGCTTACTCAAGCGTTAGGAGTGAGTTCCTGTGGGCGCGGGCTGTCCTGTTCTCTTCTCGGCTAGCGACCGGCTCGCGCCAGGCGAGGAACGATGATCAGCGCGATGGCATACAGGAAAATCGAAACGGCGATCGACGCTGAATGGCCGTGGGGAAGGTCCTCGAACAGCAGCTTGGCAGTGACAAAGGCTAAGGTGCCGTAGGCAGCCCAAACGAGTTCGATGCGCCGCCAACGGGAGCCGCTGAGCGCCAGGGCGAGAGCAAGGGCACAGGTGATCAGAGTGCGGATTACGGCAACATGCGATGCGCCGGGAGTCATGCCGATCGCCGCCAGCCAGACTAAGCCCGAGACAAGAAACGTTGCGACCGCGCTGACAGCCAGGAGCGCTGCCAGCAGGCGAAGCAACCGCTGGTTCCAGAGGTCGCTCGGGAATCGTCCCCCAACGACGTAGCAAGTGACGGCGGAAATTGCCACGATCCAGACAATCGAGCCGGGAGCCGTGGGGAAGGTTCCAGCCAGCGCTCGGGCCGCATACGCGAGCAAGTTGGAGGCAAACGCGGCCGCGGTCAGATATGCCAAGCCATGAAACTCGAGCGTCAGGCGAGCCACCCGGACGCCTATCAGTATGGCCATGATCGACGCCGCGCTTAAGAACAACACCAGTAGTACGGGCGGCAGGACAAGAAAGCTGCCCGCCAGAACCAGGGCGAGACTCCAGGTCGAGTAGGCGTGANNGTACGAGAGCCCGTGGCCGAACGGGTAGCTCACCTCCCGGTGAGAGGCGTCGTAGCCGCGATAGCCGACGAAGACACCCTCGCCGTAGCGGACATGACCTTCCTCGCCCGGGAAGTTGAGGTGAGATGGGCAGTCCTCCAGGCGTAAAGGGATGGTCTCGGTCAGGTGCCCCGAGGGTGAGGCGTGGCCCCAGAGCAGCTCGGCCACCGCCCGGCGCCAGCCAAAGCCAGCTACTGGCTGCCAGCAGGAACACGGTGACGGCTTGAACGATTTCGAAGACCGTGATTCGCAGCCGCAGAAATGCAGTGTGGAATGCAATGCTCGCGCCGTAGATCAAGAACAGGAGAGTCGAGAGTGCGAGCACTGTGGAGGCAGCGACTGGGGCGTAGTCAGGGCGGGAACTCTCCGGCAGCGAATGGATGTAAACCAGAATTGCAACCCCAATGTCGACTGCCGGCGCCACCAGGAGACGGAGAGATGGCCAGCGACCGCCAGCCGCCGCAAATTCAGCGACGGCGGCGATGACAAGAAGCGCGGCAGTATAAGGCACAAGATCGTGCGAGACGATCAGCAACGCGAGCGCGGTCAACACTGCCGCAGTATTGGCTACCCAGACCAACGACACAAGATTGCGCTTCCAGGCCAGCGCAGACGCCGCGACCACAAACGCGCTCAGCAAACCTGCGGTGATGGAGGCAGGCAAGACCTGGAAACGCAACGTGAGTTCCGCCAGCATCGGGGCGAGGATCAATGCCGCTGTCGTCGCGTAGGCGATTCTCGTTAGAGAAGCCTCCGCCGCCGCACGTGCTGCCCAGGCTAGCCACATCGCCGCATACGCAAGTGCGAGAACTACCACGGCCAACTTCGGGAAAGATCCGGATTCGGCAATGGCGCGCAGGACGTAAGCGCCTGCGATACCGAGCATGGCTTTGCCCACTACGGAAAAGACATTTTCCGCCAGCGGCAGGGCAAGTTCTTCAACGGCAGTCGCCGCTTCCTCCGGAAGCACCGCTTGTGCAGGAGATATTGCCAGTGTCTGGAATCGAGCCTCAAGGGCGGAGACACGGTGCTCCAGGCCTTCGAGGCGTGCATCGAGCCTGGCTAAAGCGCCGAGAAGATCGTCCATAATCTCCATCGCTTTATCTCCATCGCTTTGCGGCCGAAATGAATACCGAACTTAACGCGCGTGCGCGATGACCGAATCTGGGCGTGTATGCCGCTCCGGCCACGGTGGAAGCAGCTTCACCAGCACCCAGAGAATCACCAGCGGCAGAACGGTCAGCACAATGGCGGTAAGCAAGCCTTCGCGCGTTACCAGGCCCATCTTGTACGTGGTGTAGCCGAGAAAGCTCTTCGAGAACAGCTGCCCGCCGATCACGACATTCCAGCGCATGGCGAAGATGCCGATCAGGGTCAGGCATCCAGCTAAGCCATAAATGCGTTTGCGAGCTCTGTCGGTGAGATTTAGCACCTGGGTGGCACCGAGCAACAGGATCGGAGTCACGGTGCCGAGAAAGATCTGCACCACGATGTGAGACACGTAGAGCTTGGTGTGGACCATGAAGTCGAGGCTGCGGAACGATTCGTCCGATTCATAGATGCGGTGGATCAGATCGAGCATTTCGAGAGTGAAATCGATGATGAAGATGTAGAAAAGGTAGCGTGCGACCGTATCCACGCAGCGCATATCAATGGTCTGCTTGCGAGACCACGTGAGAAACATGTACACCAACATCACCGTCGCAATGCCCGATACCATGGCAGAAAAGATAAATACCACCGGCATGAGGGGCGACGACCACCAGGGATTTGCCTTAATCGAGCCAAAAATGAATCCGACGTACCCGTGCAGCAGAAAAGCCGACGGAATTCCGATCACCGTGATCAGCCAGCCCGCGCGCTCGTCGATGTGGAGCGCGCGCTCACTGATGTTGCTGGACCCCAGAGTCATGGCGCGATAGATGAGGCGCGTGACGCCGGTTGTGGATTGGGATAGAAGGACAATATCCCGCCGGTAGTCCAACCAGATTTCGAGGACAAGAACCGCCATCAGGTACCACAGATAGACAAAACCGAACATCGCCATAGCGGATGTGGTGTGAGGCGTCAGGTACATTTCAAACGAGCGTTCCGGGTGCCCGAGGTGAAGTTGCAGCGGCAGGGGTGCGATCAACAAAAATGCAAGCGCGGTCAACAGAGCCAGGCGATAGGTCGGCTTCACTGCCTCCACATTGAACACACGCTCCAGCGAAGCGAGAATGAATGCGCCGGCCACCAGACCGGTGAGGAACGGATACAGCACGATGAGTACGCTCCATTGCAATTCGACTTCGTTGGGATACATGAAGCCTTCAACACCCTGCATGCGCGTTCCCTCTTAGGCTGAAATCACTTATTGCACGGATCATCGTACGGAGCCATCCAGATTGTTGTAAAAGACCTTAGCGTGGGTGGCCATATAGGGCTTGAGCACCTGCACGCTGTGCGTCTTCAGGAATTCATGGATCGGATCTTTGGGGTTCTTCAGGTCCGCGAGTTGGCGCGCGCCGGTCGGACAAGTCTCGCAACACGCGGTGGTGAGGCCCTTGGTAATCCGGTGATAGCAGAGAGTGCATTTTTCGGCGGTCTCGGTCTTCGGACTGATAAAGCGGCAGCCGTAGGGGCAGGCTTGCACACAGTAGCGGCAACCGAGGCAGTACGTTTTATCGACCAGCACCACACCATCGGGGCCAATAAACGTCGCGCCCACCGGGCACACCTGCGTGCAGGGCGAGTCGGCGCAGTGGTTGCACAGTTTGGGAACAAAGAAATTCTTGCCCGAGGGATCCTTGGCCGGTGGGAACCCTTTTCTGCCGCCGTCGGGAGAATCGACTTGCGGATTTTCAATGTCGTAGTCGGTAACGTGATAGCGCTCCACCCAGGTCCGGAAGTATCCGTCAGGGACATCGTTCTCCGCCTGGCAGGCGCGAACGCAGTTGCCGCAACCGATGCACTTGGTGAGATCGATTAACATGCCCCACCAGTGGTCGGTCAGTTTGTAGTTGGGGGCGACTTCGGGAGTTCCCGCCAGAATATACTTCCAGGCCACGCCGGCCGCAGGTAGTAAAAGCAAGAGATGACGGCGGGTGAGATTCATTTCGCGGGCTCCGCGGCGATGGCCGGACTGTGGGGCTGGTGACAGGTATCGCAGGGCAGGCCGTTGGAGTGGTCGGCGGAGACGACTTGCGGGAAGCTCTTGGGCTTGGCCGCGTTCGCCTCATGGCAGCGCACGCAGAGCACGGCCGCATCGAGTTTGGCGGGCGTCACCGAGCTGGGATCGTCGGCGTGTTTGGCCAAAGGACCGTGGCAGGCTTCACAATTTACGTGCGCGTGCTTGCCATCTCTCTTCTTCTCGAGCACGTCGGCATGGCAGGTTTCGCAGGTTTCGTGGCCGGCGAAATTGACCGGCCGGGCTGCGATTTCCGCGAGCGCGTTGCCGCGATAGTGTCCGTATTCGCCGAAACTTTTCGGCACCAGAAAGCTTCGGAGGACCAGAAACAGGAGTACGCCGGCAGCGAACACTCCTGCCAACCGGAAAAGATGTCCCGCATCTCGGAAAGCATTCATAGCGCGTTGTCCGCCGTCGAACCGGCGAGCCAAAAAACTTTCCCTGCGATTGCCGGCGCAAGAGAAACGGACCTGTCCAGTTAAGCGGGCCCGGTTGCAAGCTGCTGTGCGCCGGATCACTGGAGATGGGTACACATGTCACATAGGCATGTGAGGTGGTAGAAAACGATGGGTTCGAAACAAAGGCCGGTTCCACTTCAGTCCGCAGGCATGGAGGCGGGACTTGGAATCGCGGGCCCAAACATAGTCGTCGGCTTCTCCGTCGCAACTCCGAGCCATTTGCGCACTGCAGGAAGCGCATGACGCATGGCCTGTTCGCCGACGTGGATCAGTTCTCCAGCGCGTTTGAAATCGTCGAATTCGAATCCGGCAACATCGGGCTCGATTACCAGATCGGCCGCTTTTCGCCAGCGATCACTCATCCGGTCCTGCGCGATGGCAAACGATTGCCCAATCACATCGAAGAGATGCCGCGGCGCGGTCTTTGAGGACCACGATCCCTTCAGATGTACGGCGAGCACACGCTGGGCGCCCATTTCACGCACCGGGACCGCAGGCACAGGGTGCGAGAGCATGCCGTCGACAAACCAGCGCCCGTCAACATTGATGGGCAGGAACATTCCGGGATAGGCGCAGCTGGCGCGAACGGGATCGATCAGGGAACCGGAGCGGAACACGGTGCCCTCTCCAGTGTTGAACTCGGTGGCGACCACGCCAAGAGGAATGCGCATCTCTTCAAACGTCTTCGCTTTGAAGGTGCGGGTCAGGAACGCGACCATGCGATCGTTGGTGGCAAAGCCGAAACGAGAGAGAGTCCAGCGGGCGAAGGTGGTCATGCGGACTTTGTGGGCCATCTCTTCCAACTCAGCCAGCGAGAGTCCGCTGCAGTATGCGGCGCCAATTAACGCGCCTACGCTGGTTCCGGCGATGTAACGAATAGGAATGCCCTGTTCTTCAAGGACCTTGAGAACCCCAATGTGAGCGATACCGCGGGCAAATCCACCGCCGAGCGCGATGCCAATGGCCGGGAATGACTCGGTTGGAGAGGCACTTCCCTTCCGCGACAATTCGCGGCTAAAGGCCTGGACCGACCGAATTACCTTCCCCAGATTCTTCACCGGAACCCCACGTTCCTGCTTTGCCGGGGGCCGCAAAGCGCCATACTCGCTGTCTAATAAGATGCCATAACCAAGGCCCGCGTACAGCCCACTGTCGTGCCATCTCGCCGGTCACTGCGGGGAGTTACCTCGCCGTCCCACTGTGATACCTATCATTCTAAACCCACTAGCCACCCATAAGTTGCTTCTAAGTGGCCGTCCTCGCGAACTCCCGTCGTTGATCGTTATGGGACAAACCGCAAAGCCAAACTAGAAGGCAAACGGCGATTTAGGTCCCCGATGCCCCGGAAATCTCGTCCTCTGCTCTATCATTCATTTCTGGGCGAAGGCGGCGATCCCGAGAAAACCAATTCATGAATCGCAGCGAGATGTGGAAACGAATCGAGAGGCATCCCCAGGCCTGGGACATGATCGTGGTCGGCGGGGGTGCAACCGGCGTCGGAGTTGCGATCGATGCCGCCGCACGCGGGTATGACGTCCTGCTGCTTGAGCAGAGCGATTTCGGCAAGGGCACTTCCAGTCGGAGCACGAAGCTGGCGCACGGCGGGGTGCGCTACCTGGAGCAAGGCGATATTGGCCTGGTGATGGAAGCGCTCAAGGAACGCGGACTGCTCCTGCAAAACGCGCCGCATCTGGTGCATGACCTCGCGTTTGTGGTACCGAACTATGACTGGTGGGAAGCGCCGTTCTACGGCATCGGGCTGAAGCTCTACCAACTGCTGGCCGGCAAGTATGGCTTCGGCACTTCGCGCATGCTTTCGCGCGAGGAGACCCTGGAACATTTGCCCACGCTCAAGACCGAAGGCTTGCGCGGCGGCGCCGTCTACTACGACGGGCAATTCGACGACGCGCGCCTTTTAGTCCACATGGTGGCGACGGCCTACGAGCAGGGCGCCATACTGCTGAATTATGTCGAAGTAATTGGGCTGACCAAAGATGCGGATGGGTTTGTCGAAGGCGTCAGCGCACGGGATGTCGAGACCGGCCGGGAATTTCACGCTACCGCAAAGGCCGTAATCAATGCCACCGGCGCATTCAGCGATCGGCTGCGCCTGATCGCGGAACCCACGGCCGCACCCATGATCGCGCCGAGCCAGGGCATCCACCTCGTGTTCAATTCGACGTTTCTGGCGGGCGAGAGCGCGGTCATGGTTCCGCATACGAGCGATGGGCGGGTCCTCTTCGCGATCCCGTGGCACGGGCACACGCTGGTGGGAACGACTGACACTCCGATTCAGAAGGCGACTCTAGAACCGGTTGCGACCGAAGAGGAAATCGACTTCATCCTCTCGACCGCCGGTGAGTATCTCGCGAAAGCGCCTACGCGGGACGACGTGCTCAGCATGTTCGCGGGCGTGCGGCCGCTGGTGCGCACGCCGAATACCGCCAACACCGCGGCCCTTTCCCGGGATCATGTGATTCATATTGATCGTTCCGGCCTGGTGAGCGCGATGGGTGGAAAATGGACGACCTATCGCCACATGGCAGAGGATTGCGTCGATCAAGCAGCCACCATCGCGGAACTACCGGAAAGGCCGTGCACAACTCGTCAGTTACGAATCCACGGCTACCACGACGCCGCGAAGGAGTTCGGCCCGCTGTCGGTTTACGGTTCGGATGCCTCTGAAATTCGGAAACTGGTCGAGCGCGATGCCTCTTTGGGCGAGCCGCTGCATCGGGCTTTGCCATACATCAAGGCCGAAGTAGTTTGGGCGGTGCGGCAGGAGATGGCCCGCACCCTTGAGGACGTGCTGGCCCGCCGCACACGCGCGCTGTTCCTGAATGCGCGCGCGGCTTCGGAGATGGCG
>PLHN01000349.1 GCA_003139975.1 Acidobacteriaceae bacterium | reverse complement strand
TTTTTGCCAACGACCAACGACTATGGACGATCGACCCAGAAAATGAATCCCACAACCGAACCCACTTCCTTGACCAGCGCCAGCTTCGAAGATCTGGTGCGCGAAATAATTGTGCGCCTGGGCGAAGATCCCGAACGAGAGGGCCTGGCGCGCACGCCCATTCGCGTGCACAAGGCCATGCAGTATCTGCTCAAGGGCTACCAGGACGATCCCGATGCGCTCCTGCGCAAAGCGCTCTTCACGGTCAACTATGACGAGATGGTAATCGTCAAAGACATCGAGATGTTNNTGTGCGAGCACCACATGCTGCCGTTTTTCGGCAAAGTTCACGTGGCTTACATCCCGAACGGCAAAGTGATCGGGCTGAGCAAGATTCCCCGCCTGATCGAAGTGTTTTCGCGGCGCCTGCAAATCCAGGAGCGGCTGACCACGCAAATCGCCGAGACCATTCAGAAAACGATCGAACCGCAAGGCGTGGGGGTCGTGATTGAGGCGCGCCACCTCTGCATGATGATGCGCGGGATCGAGAAGCAGCATTCGTCGGCTGTGACATCGTCGATGCTGGGCTGCTTCCGCGAAGAAGAGGAGACGCGGACGGAATTCTTGTCGCTGATCCGGCAGCGGACGAACGGCGTTTGATCTACGATTGAGTCGATGGACGATGGGGAAGCCGGGTTTCGCGCTCGGCTGAAACGATGACGAAGAAGGATTCATTGCCGCTGGGTAACCGTCTCGCGCTCGTCAGTGGCGCCAACCGTGGCATTGGCTTCGAGATCGCCGCCGCACTGGCCCGCGAAGGCTGCGATCTGGTCATCACTGCGCGCGATGCCAAGACACTGGCGCAGGCGGCACGCAAAATCGAAAAGCATGGCGTGCGCGTGCTGGGCCAGACCTGCGATGTCCGCAGCCCCGAATCGATTGACTACCTGTTTACTCTGGTGCGCGCCCTTCGCCGCCCGCTCGATTTTCTGGTCAATAATGCCGGCATTGGGCATCCGAATCGTGCCGTTGCCGACTTGCCTTATCCAATGTGGGTGGATGTGATCGATACCAACCTGACTGGCATGTTTCTGATGACGCAGGCGGCTCTCGCGGTGATGAGGCGGGGTGGTGTGATCGTGAACAATCTCTCGATTGCCGCCGAACGCGTGTTTCCGGGATCGGCGGCCTACAACGCGTCGAAGCACGGAGCCTTGGGCTTCACCGACACGCTGCGTGAGGAGTTGCGGCCGAAGGGAATCCGCGTGATTGCGCTGCTCCCCGGCGCGACCGATACGGACATTTGGAAGACGCTTTGGCCCAAAGCGCCGCGGCGAAAGATGATGTCAGCGGCCGCAGTCGCCAGCGCCGTGGTCAACGCCCTGGTGCTGCCGCCGAACACCGTAGTCGAAAAGCTGGTTCTGAGGCCAGCCGCCGGGACGCTCTAAATCTCCGGAGCAGCGCTGCGCTTTGCGGCATCCAACTTTTATGAGGACGGTTATGTCTTTGTGGGACTCCTTCAAATCGCTGAAATCACGCGAGCAGCGCATGGCGTGGGCGGTGGCGATTGGCGCGGACGCGCTGCAGCTTCTGGCGTTCCCGCTTTTTGCGGAAGGCGGAGCTTCGCCCGCCGATTGGGTGCTCGACCTGTTTGTAGCTTTCATTCTGACTCGTCTACTGGGATGGCACTGGGCATTCCTGCCGTCGCTGGCGGTCGAACTTATTCCGGGCCTCGACCTTTTTCCGACCTGGACTGCTGCGGTGTGGTTCGTCACGCGCCAGCAGGTGCAAAGCTCAGAGCCCGAAATTCTGCCCCCAGGGCCGGCGCCCGAACCGAGGCCGTAGGGTTCAGCCGCATCAATCAGAAGATAGTTTCAGGCCGTGATGCCCCAGGTTCGCGTTCGTTTTTGGACGCTAACCTGGGTAACGGCCGAACTCGTTACTACCATGTCCCATAACGATATCGGTGCGGACGTTCACCAAATACTTTAATCATGAGCACGCCGGCCGCGAAGCCTCCCACGTGCGCCCAAAAGGCGATTCCGCCCTGCTGTGCGGTTTCGGCAATCACGGTCACGGTCCCGCTGAAGAACTGATAGAGGAACCAGAACCCCAGCATGAGCCAGGCCGGCACGTGGAAGAAGAAGATCGGCGGGAACCAGACCAGCACTCGGGCGCGCGGATAGAGGATGAAAAACGCTCCCATCACTCCGGCGATCGCACCGCTGGCTCCCACCGTAGGCAGACGCGAGTCGGGATTGAGAAGGATCTGGGTAGTCGCGGCCGCCAATCCGCTGGCGAAATAAAACACGACATACTTGAAGTGGCCGAGAAAATCTTCTACGTTGTCGCCGAAAATCCAAAGAAAAAGCATGTTGCCGGCGACGTGCATGAACGAAGCATGCAGGAACATGGAGGTGAAGAAGGGTACAATCGCTGTAGCCGGGCTGGCATGAGAGTGCCCTGAAAGAACGGCGATCTCGTGCCGCGGCACAAGGCCGAACTGCATCACGAAGGCATTCAGCACGCGCGGGCTCTGCGCTCCAACCGAGAACTCCCAAAGATAGACCAGCACGTTCAGGCCGATCAGGAAATAGTTGATGAATGGAGTGGAGAACGAAGGCTGATCGTCGCGGAGAGGAATCATGGGGAGTTGGTAATTGTGTAATCTCTAATTTGGTAGTTTATGGCGATGCCGCTTTAGAGCCCCCGATCGGATGCCCTGAGATTGCCTATTTACAAATTACCAAATTACACAATTTCATGAACGGCGTCCTCATTATCGATAAACCGCAGGGCTTGACTTCCCACGACGTGGTTAATCGCGTGCGGCGGATTCTGGGGCAGCGCTCGGTCGGGCATCTGGGGACGCTCGACCCCTCCGCAACCGGGGTGCTGCCCATTGTCGTCGGCAACTTCACTCGGCTGGCGCAGTTCTACATGCACGCGGAGAAGCGATATGAGGGCACACTTCGCTTCGGCTTTCCCACAACCACGTACGATGCCGACGGCGATGCCACTGCGCCGCCGCAAAGCGTAATTCTAGAACTCGAAGAGATCCGGATGCTGGCGGCAGGGTTCCACGGCGTGCTGGAGCAGACGCCGCCTCCTTTTTCAGCCAAGAAGATTGCCGGTGTTCCAGCCTACAAAATGGCGCGCAAGAATCAGGAAGTCATGCTCAAGCCGGTGCAAGTCGAGATTAAGGAATTTGAGGTTCTCGACGCGGCCGGCGATCAAGCCACCTTCCGCGCCCAGGTCGGCTCCGGAACTTACATGCGCTCGATCGCCCACGAGATGGGTAAAAAACTGGGCTGCGGCGCGCACCTGGCCGAACTATGCCGCACTGCTGTGGCCGAGTTCGTGATCGGGGATGCGCACACGCTTGAGGAGTTGGAGTCAGCAGTTCGGCAGGGAACTGTCGAGCAAATCTTTGTCCATCCGCGGAAGTTGCTCCCGCTGATGCCCTGCGTTACCGCAACGGAGGAAAACGTATCGTTGATTCGCACCGGCCGGGCTGTGAATTTGCCGGAGATGTCGCGCGCTCCTCGAGTCAAGGTCTTCTGCGGTCAGCGGGAGCTGATTGCGATTGCCAGCCGCATTGCCGGGACACTGTTCCATCCGGGGATAGTATTTGTGGGGCCGGGTACCTAGGCCATCGATTCGCGGGGGTGATCCAGAGCAACCCTCGGGACTTATTGATAATGTCCGATAACAGGTATTCTGTAAACTGCGGACAAGGGCTGTGCGCTGCGGAGCGTCGACAGCCAGTGCTCTACTAGCCTATGTGATCACTTCCGCTGCATCCAACCCGAGCTGTTCCATTCTCGCATCCAGGGTGGCCAGCTTGCCCCCATTGTGGATCGCTAGAGCGATGAGGTAGGCGTCGGTCACCTGCTGGTGACCCGTCAAGCGGCAGGCCAGTCGGCCCATTGCTTCTGCAAGCGAAATCGAGTCGGGCCAGAACCGATGATTTGGGAGCTCCATATTGCGCTTGAGCACGATCAGCGCATTGGTGGGCGTGAGGGCATTGGGCGAGAATGCGGGATTGGAGAGACTCCTAACGAAGGCGGCCTCGGTAAATGGGCAGGTGGCCCATCCCGCCCGGGAATGACGCGCGAACCAGCGGCCTACTCGCTCATGCGCCACATGCTCTGGCCACGCCAGTGCGATCAGCACGTTTGCGTCCAGGAGGAAGACCTTCACCCAACCTCATCCTCTAGCAGTCGTTTCACGTGCTCGGAAGTGATCTTGGAAGATTGCTTCGGCAAAACCACAGTGCAGAAGCCGTTGACCATACGCGTCTCGACAGGAGCGTTCAGGCCCCGCCGTACCAACTCGGAAGCAGCCTTACCCAGCCCCACCGACCGCGTGTCCGCGTAGGACCGGAGGATCTCGAGCACATCGTCATCAATATTAAGTGTCGTCCTCATACCGATCAAATGATGTCACATCATGTAACTGATGTCAACAGCTAGGTAATGACATCAACCCGAGGTACTGACATCACGCCTTGTACGGCTAGGTCCCAGCGCTAATTCCCTTTTGCGGTCCCCAAGGCTTGCTTCAGATCCTCCCGAAACTGCTCGAGCGCGGCCAGGCGCTCGGCGGTGGCCTCTACAATTTCGGTTTTCGCCTGAAATACTTTCTGCCCCTGAACTTCGGTGAGAACTCCAATTACGTCACCCATCCGCCAGCCGGGCGTGCCGAGGATTTGCACGCCATCCACTCCTGGCACGAGCAGCGCGATGCACTGATCGCGAATCACGCCGACGCATTTGGGAAAGCGCTCAAAGGTTTGAAGCTCGAAGCCGGCGAGATAAAGGCGCTGGAGTTGTTCGGCTG
>PLHN01000265.1 GCA_003139975.1 Acidobacteriaceae bacterium | reverse complement strand
CGGCGCCGGGATGACGGGGCTGTGCAAAGGACAGTTTGCCCAGAAGCAACATCTGGAGCTGGCGACGAAGTTCTTCGGGGCCGTCGGGCGCACCGTGATCGTCGATGAGAAACACATGGACGCCGTTACCGGCCTTTCGGCGAGTGGGCCCGCTTATATCTACATCATTCTCGAATCGCTGGCCGAGGCGGGCGTAAAAGTCGGTTTGCCGCGCGATGTTGCCACGCTGCTTGCGGCCCAGACAACGATGGGCGCGGCGCGCGTTGTCCTCGAGACCGGTGACCATCCGGCGCTGCTCAAAGACGCTGTCACGACGCCGGCAGGATGCACCATTGACGGCATCCTCGAGCTTGAAGAAGGTAAGCTACGCGTAACGCTGATCAAGGCCGTCGTAAGGGCAGTGCAGCGGGCCAAGGAACTGGCGTATTCGTAAGCAATTGGCTTGATCGCCAACCGGAAGAGATCACGGTTGGCCGCTTACTTCGCTCACGTCCTGGAGAGCGTTGCATCGAGGAATTTGTAATGGCCTCAACGCACGGAAGCCCGGTAGATGTGATGAAACTCACTGGAACCAACCTGACAACCCCTTGTTCACCCCGCCGTGGTTGCCCGTCACAGCACATTCCTGGAAGCGGAGTTAGAATCTGCCCGTAATCGGGAGGTTCGGCGCACCCGATGGTTCCAGAGTCCCGCCCTCCTGACTAAGTTTGCGAAGCAGCACGGAGAACCACAGACCGTGCTTAACAGAGAGGCGCAAAAGTGAAAAGAATTTGTTGGACCGGACTTCTTATCGTTTCGTTGAGCTGCGTGCCGATGATTGCGCTGATGATCGGGTGCAGTTCACCATCTGCTACCTCGGCATCCAGCAGCACTCAGCCACAGACTCCAACCCCCGCTCCCAAGAAGGAGCCGATGCTGTACACCGGCAAGTCCTGTTTTTCGCAAATGACAGGCATGGCCGGACGCTGGGCTCCCGACGCCGTTCCTTTTCACATGGAATCGGCCCTGAACGACGAAAGTAACGGTCAGGGCGGGAAAGCGACGATTTGGCGCGGCATGTTCGCCTCGCCCAGCCGCCGAACCTATAAAGTTTTTACATGCTCGGGCAGCCGCTTGCGCGATGAGGCGCCGATCGGAGTAACTTCTGGCGCGGAGATTGCCTACGGCCCCACGGTTCCGTCCCTGATGTTCCAATCTTTCCTCCTCACCACCGATTCGGACCAAGCCTATTCGACTGCTCAGGAGAAGGGCGGAGCGAAGCTGATGGAGAAGAATCCGCAGCAGCCCGTTTTGTATACCCTCGATTGGAATGCGAAGGACAAGGCGCTGCTCTGGGTCGTCTTCTATGGCAGTTCGACGAAAGACACGAAGGGGATCGGCGTCATCGACGCCACTACGGGCAAATTCCTGCGCGCAGCCAAGTAAGTTGATGCGAGGCTCGATAAGTGCCAGGCTCTGCTCTTTACCAGTTGCGGGCAATGCGGAGAGTCCCTGCGCAGTCAGCGCCCGGCCGAGCAGGCGCGAGCATGAGCCTTGCCCGATTCTCGCGCCGCCACTGAGAGCTCTTTTTCGATGGAAGAGAAACGCTGAAAAATCTCGTGCAGGCGCAGCGCCATGTTACGGATGGTGTCGGCCTGATCGAGCACGTTCGCCGGCAGGCCCGGCTCAACCGTGAGCAACTCGGCGTTACCGAGAACAGACGTGAGCGCGTTGTTGACGTTGTGCCGCATCTCCACCATGTAGCGTCCCAAAGTAGCTTCGGCCTTCACCTCCGCGCACATGGATTCGGCTTCGTGCTGGCTTGCTTCCGCAAGCGCACGCCGCAGAATCTCGCGGCCGATGAGGCCCGCGATTTCGGCCCACAGGTGGAATCCGGATGAGCCGTCGTTGTTCGGGGCGCCCCGATAGAGTTCAATGATCGTGGAATCGGTGTGCGAAAAAGGAAGCGCCGGTTCACCTTGACCAGGATCGCGATGCACCACGATGGCAGGCTTGGCCGCAGCAGCGAGCGCCTGTTTCAGTGCCAGCCGCGACTCGGGAGAGGCTGCATCCGCAATTGCGAGATCGTAACAATTTCCGCCACGGCCGCGGAAGAGCCCTTCGTCCAGCACGGTGAACTCCGGCGAGTTCGGATCGGCGGGCCAATGGGCCGCCAGTTCGCGCGCGAAGGCGGCGTCGGTCGAGAGAATCAGAACGGTGGGACGGCTTTGTGGCATGGCTGATGCGCCTGGCAACTTGCGCGCGGGCAAGAGGGGCCTGCTCTATTGAATCCTTCCAGGGTCCGACTCGGCGGCCCCGGCGGCGGCAGCACGCGAGTTCTTCCCTTTCGCCGCCCCCGATCCCTTGAGAGCGTCATCCACTGCGGCCCGAAGATCGACCAACATGCGCAACGGATGCCCCGAGGAATATTCGGCGTGGAACATGACTTTCCACGACTGGCAAATCATGCGCAGGCGGCTGGTCGGCTCGCCGGCGGAAAACTGCGCGCGACGGCAGTCGATGGTGGCGATGCCGCGCTGTTCGAGCTCGCGCAGGCCGTCCTGGATGGCGTTAAGATCGTCGTGCATCCTCCGGAAAAAGATGCGCCGGATCATGAAATTGAAACGTACAAAAGCGACCATGGCAGCAGGATCGTAGAAGCGTTCGCCGGCTTGCGTTTTGAGCTTGCGGCCCTGATCGAGCACTCCGCTGTGCAAGAGTTCGCTGAGGCGGCGGCAGTGCGTCGCCGTCGCGAGGATAGAATCAAGCGCCACGAGCCATTCTGGACAATTCACCCGCTGCTCACCGAGCACAGGCTCAAGAACCTGCGCCACGAATTCCAGATCGACATCAGATTCTTCCAGACCGGAAGGCGCGCAGAACGAGAAATACTGGACCAGCAGGAAATCCATTTTGTCGCGGTCGGCGGCCGACTTCACCGGCTTCTGCATGTGATGCGCGAGCAGGTTGCGAAGCACAGCCTCGCTCGCCAGCGGCGTGGTCTGGAGAAACTGGCGCAACTGGTGCACCTGAATCTCGGCGTCGACCCGACTGAGCCAAGCTTCGCATTCTTCGGTAGCCTCGGGCGTCGCTTCGGGCTCTTGCGGGCAATCGGCAACCTCGATCACGAACTCTCGCACCAGCGCGGTGTAAATGGGGTACAGGCCCTGCACTACGGAGGCCCGCTCTTCGGGAGAATGCTGGGATGCAATCATGATTTCACAATCCAATTGGGAACAGGTTTAAGGAAGCGGCCCGCAACCACGGTCCGTTCCGGATGATATTGAGCGGCGACGACGGAGGCTTCGGCGCGCAGCGCGCCGTCCTTGCTTTCCACCAGAACCGCGTCCGCAAACTCGAGCGGATGTTTGACGAGAAAGAGAACTTCGCGAGGCGTGCCGAACTCGATGACCGTTTCCTCCAGCGGAGACCATCCATTTCCGCCGGCAGTGCCATTGCCGTTTTCAGAACCGTTGGCGCGGCTCAGGCGAATGGGGATGCGAACCGGCGTCGCTTCCGGAAAGAACTTGGCCAACTGGCCGACGAAATCAACCTCGAGAGCGCGGGCTGGAGCGCTTGCCTGATAGGGCACGGTTTGTTTTTATCTCCGGAACTGAAGCGGCCGCCTCTTCTCAGTTTGGAGAAGAGGTTCGAGGGGGACTCGCTTCTGCTGGATCGCCTAAGCTAAGTGCACGACTGCTACCAAAACTTGAAGGGGCATGCACTTACGAGTACGCGATTGAAATAACAGCGGTTAGCACCCTTGTTTCGGCGCCCTTCCGCTCCATCTCCAGAAACCTTGCTAAAGCACGTCTCAGAGTGACACGAGTGGATGGAATCGTCTCACATTGGCTTAGGCGCAGGACACTCCTGTCGGCGGTACCCAGCTGCGGCTGCTGTTCAGCGCGGCTCCGCAATCCAGAATTGCACCTTGTTGTCGTCGTCCGACCCAAGAGATACGAAGCGCGTTGGATTTTCCGTGTAGCAGGCAAAGGCCGCGCTGATTGCGTCTCCGGGCTTGCCGTCGGCCTTCCTTGGCTCGTCATAGGTGGCGATCTCATGGCCCTCGAGATCGACAATCTTCAAGATCTTGTCGTGCCGTTGCCCTTCCTCAAACAGCACGGCAATCCTGTTCTTGTACACGTGCACTCCCCACGGCAGGTACCCAGGTTCCGCGGGGTCCACCGTAAATCGCCGCACAACTTCGCCGCCGGCCGATATTGCGTAGAAGATCGCGGGGTCCGTCCAGCGCATCAGATAGGCATTCCCATCCGCCCCCATCTCTGCCCACCCACCGTCGACAGCGCGATTGGAAATCGAACCCGGACGTACCGCGCGAAGGTCGCCCGCCACCGCCATGTCGTGAAGTTCTTTCTCATCCCCAACATCCAACTCCTTTAGCAACGCTCCATCGGCGGCAAAGATTCCGGTGAACGGCCACATCGCCGCCGTCCGATCCGCATCGTATTCCTCGCCCGAAATAAGAAACTGGCCGCTCGGAAAGACCGCCAGCGTCTTCGGCACAATCGGAAAGCCCGCTCTGAGTTTCACTGCGGACTTGAACGTACCATCGGCTTTGTAAACATACACGTATCGGCCCGGCTCGTGAGGATAGACAAGTTCGTACAGGTCTCCGCCCTCCGGGTCGAAGGCGAAGTAGCTCGCAGCGTCCACCTTATTCGTATTGTTAGGGTTGGAACGGGCCTCGAACAGCGCGACCATTTCGCCCTTGGCGTTCAGCTTGTGAATCGCTGGAAGGCCAGCCACCTCTGTGCGGAGGTAGAGGTTGCCGTCGTTGTCGCACTTCATTGGTCTGTAAAACCTGTCCGCCAGTTCAGAAGGGCTCGTTATGGTGCCTACTCGCATCAAATGCCCGTCGACGGCCTTCTTCGCCGGTAACTGCGGTCTCTGTGACTCCTTTATCCAAGTCTGCTTCCTCTGTTCGGCCGATTGGGCGATAGCCAGCGCGCTTAGCAGCCAAAACATTGCAAGAATCTTGCTGATACGCCTAACCATGGCGACATTCCTCCACAAGCGTCGTTTGGGCCCTCTTCGGCGATCAATTGGTAGGCGTGGCGGGCACGTGCTCTCACGAAACCGCTCCCCGGTGTGACTCGGCAATCAGAAACTGCACCCGCGCACAGGCTCATTGGCAAGGGCGGGGATACCTTTATAGGCCCACCTCCAACAAGCCGAGAAGCCCTGCATCGGACCTACGGCAGTTTGGCCTTGACTAGATACATGTTGCCCTCGTGACTCCAGGGAGTGAAGGTGAATCCCTCCGGGCCGTAGTCGGCCATGTACAGGAAATCGCCGCCCACGGTGCCGATCTTATAGTCTGCGACCGGGCCGCCCTGCAGGTCAGTTACTTTGATCAGGTTTCGACGTTCACCAGCCCACTTATCGTCAAATTCGACCGCAAGGTGTCCGGCATACAATTTGATGCTCCTTGCCACGAGCTCGGGATCTCCCGATTCAATTCGCAGTTTGCGAACCACGTCGCCCTTGGAGGAAATGACATAGACCAAGGCGTATGCTTGGGTGCCATGCAAAAGGTAAACGTTGCCGTCGGGGCCAGCGGCGATACCCCCAGACCTCAGAAAGTCCAGGCCGCCGTCGCCTCCGCGGCTCGAAGCATAATAGGCGTCGGGCCTTGTCTTTAGGCGGGCTTCCTCGTCTTCGGGCTCATAGATTTTCTTCAACATGCGCCCGTTCGCGTCGAACACTGCCGTGAAAGGGGTGAGACGGTCTTTCCCGGCTGCGCCTGTCAATAGATACTCGCCCGACTTGAAGACCGCCAAATGCCAAGGCGACGCCCACGATCCCACCGGGCCTCCTGGAGTGGCTGGGACCCCCTCGATGCCCCTGAGCGGTCCCACCTGCAGCTCCGTTTTCGCCTTGACCGAGCCGTCCTGGGCGAATTCCACCACAAAGACGCTGTCGTCGCGGTCATGCACATGTACTGCCTGGAAGACTTTTCCCTCCGCGCTCACAAAAAAGCCATGGCGGGTGACGGCTCTAGCGCCGGGAAAGACATCCGCAATTCCAAAACTTCCGGCTAGGGTCCCTACAGGCGTTATTTTCTGGAAAGGCAGCGTCGCGCGTTTCCTCATCGTCGCGCCCACCTCTTCCGCGGTCAGGGCTTTCATAGTGGCCTCATCGGCGGAAGTGTCATCTTGCGCGGTATAGAGATTGCCGGCACTGTCACACATGTCCTCGCCGAAGCTCATGCTTCCGTAGTGCGTTGAGGGGACGACAACTTTGGTGGTTGCCGTAAGACTTACGACCGTGTTTGGAGCCTGCTGCGCGCACAGCGTCGGGACCGCGCACAGGCTGGCCAACAGGAGCGGCGTCATTTTCATAGTTTCACCCCCAACGGCATTTCCTTCGTTCAAAGGTACAACGGTTAATTGGGGCACACTAGCTGCCCCTTGTCCTGCGAAAAAACCAACAATAACCCCTCATAGAGCCCACCGTCGCGATAATTGCCCGAGGAGAGAACCATGGGGCGCGCCCTTGTAGTAGCGGGTGCGCGATTACTGCAACCGCGTTTGGTTCTATTGCCCTGCCCCTTAACCTCTCCAAACAGGTACACGCAACCGCAAGTCGAGGCGTCGCAGGTATAGGTTGGTGGGCAACCAGTTTCCAGGCAGCGGCCCGAACATTCGCCGCCACCACCGCCTCCGCATTCGTCGGGGTCTGGCTGTGAGCTGGCCACCGTCCATCTCTGATACCTGTTTTTTGCAATTAGGCACTCACTATAGTTAATCGAGCAGTAATCCGAAGGATCGCCAAAGCTTGTACAGGTAGAGGGAACCTGCGGGCCCGAAATGCACTCCACCACCGAGCCAGGTTCGGGCTCCAGTCCGCACCCCTGCCCAAACGCCCTGCTACAGGGCAATACCATCGCTGACACTAACATAATCTGGCATAGATACCGAAATGTCTGTCGTCGCATGTCTCCCCCCTCAAAAGCGCGCAGTCTGCGATGTAACTCTCACGGATTATATCAGGCGGGCTGTCAAGCAAGAGATTATTACGACGATATTAGTGCGCCCCTCCCCGCCGCGAATGTCAAACGCAAAGTTCGTAGTGATTGACAAGTCAGCTGCGAATTTACGAATTCGGAACGACTAACCACACAGATCGCAGTTTGTTGGAAACGTAGGTTCAGGACTTTGCGAGAGGCTCATGCTCCGCAGTTACGGAATCGGAACAACGATCGAATCGTCTACTGCAGCGTAGCAGGTCCACTCGGCTCCTCTCGCAGCCCAATGTTATATCTCTTGAGCTTGCGGTAGAGCGTGGCCCGGCTGATGCCGAGCATTTTCCCGGCGCGGATTTTGTCCCCCTTAACCTCGCTGAACACGCGCGCTATGGTGGCGCGTTCCAGGTCCTCCAGATCGGTCGATTGCGCGGTGAGTTCGCGAATGACGTGCGGCTCGGGAACCGCCCCGAGTTCGGCGCGCGCGATCGTGGCGGGAAGATCGTTGAGATCGAGAAGGCGCTGGTCGGTAAGCGCGATGGCGCGCTCGATGCAGTTTTCCAGTTCGCGCACGTTGCCGGGCCAGTCATAGGCGAGCAGGGCCTTCATGGCATTGCCGGAAATCTGGACACCACGCCCGGGAGCAAGACGTTCGAGAAACCAGTTGGAGAGAATCGGAATGTCGGAGCGGCGCTCGCGCAGCGGCGGCAGGGAAATCGTAACCACATTGAGCCGGAAGAAAAGATCCTTGCGGAAGGTTCCCTTCTTATATGCGGTCTCCAGATCGCGATTGGTGGCGGCCATAATCCGCACGTCCACCTTGATCTTCTCGTTGCTTCCTACCGGGCGGACTTCTTTCTCCTGTAAGAAACGCAGTAACTTGGCCTGCATTTCGAGCGGTAACTCGCCAACCTCATCGAGAAAGATGGTTCCGGTGTCAGCCGACTGGAGCAGTCCCTGCTTGGACCGCAGCGCTCCTGTGAACGCGCCCTTTTCGTAGCCGAATAACTCGCTCTCAATAAGTGTAGGAACCAGCGATCCACAGTCCACCGCGACAAACGGACGGGCGGCCAAATTACCACGGAAGTGCAGTGCGCGCGCGACCAGTTCTTTACCGGTCCCGCTTTCGCCCGAGATCAGGACTGGCGTGCGCGTATCTTTGAGCCGCGAAATCATGCGCAGCACATTTTGAATTCTCGTGGAATTACCGATAATGCCGTGCACCGCGGTCTCGGTCTCAGAGCGTTCCCGAAGATAAAGATTTTCTTCTTCCAGGCGAACCTTGTCCGCCATGCGCCGCAGGAACATCCGCAACTCGTCCAGTGGAGCGAATGGTTTTGCGATGTAGTCATAGGCGCCCAGCTTCATGGCCTGCACCGCGGTTTCGACCGAGCCATGGCCGGTCATTACGGCAACCTCAATCCGCGGATAGGCGCGCTTGACCTGCTCCAGGAATTCAATGCCGGACATGCGTGGCATGACGAGGTCAGTGAGCACCATGTGAATGGGCTGCTCCTCGAGTAGCGCCAGGGCGGCATCGCCGCTCTCCGCTTCGAAGCAGGAAAACCCGAGCGATTCGCCCACCGTCATGCAGAGCCGGCGAATGGCCTGCTCGTCATCGACAATCAACANNCAGGGCGCGCCGGTGCGGCGCAGGGTGGCAGCGGTTTCCTCATTGGCAATGTCGCCGGTGATGAACACCACTTTGCCAGCGAGATCCGGGCGGTGAACGGCGATCCAGGCATGCACCTGGGCGCCATCCACGCCTCCGGGGGTTCGCATATCGGAGACCACGCCGTGAAAATCGCCCCGGGCAAGCAGATGAAGCGCTTCGGCGCCGGACTCGGTGCACATGACCGAGTAACCGTTGCGTTCAAGCGCAGAGCGGACGAAAACCATAACGGCGGGTTCGTCCTCGATGAGAAGCACGGGCGTACAAGCGGGTTTGCTGGCAGTCTGTGTCATTTTGGGTATACTCCTGCGGCTGCGCCGAACGAAGCCCCGTCGGCTGCCAAGGGCAGGCGGACGATAAAAGTGGCTCCGTCAGATTCGGAATTATTGCGACAGATGATTTCTCCGCCGTGTTCGCGGACGATGCCGTAGCA
>PLHN01000199.1 GCA_003139975.1 Acidobacteriaceae bacterium | reverse complement strand
ACGGATATTATTCGTCACCATGCCGTTCAACCAGCGCACGCGGTCAGCGCCGGTAAGACGAATTTTCGAGCGCCCGCTTAGCTCATAGACTCCGCAACTGGAGAGCAGGGCGAGGAACTCGGTGCGCACGTCACCGACTGGAGACGGCGTAGCCGAGCCTTGAGTTGAACTGGCTTGTAAGGTGGTTGTCATCCCTGCTGGGTTGATTATAGCGAAGGTCGCGGAGATACCGGACGGCGACACTCAAAAGACGCGGGCCGGGGCGCGCGACGGACAGAACCCCCGACGGCGACCCTGAACAAGTGTCGTCCTGCGACCTGCAAGCTTGCAGATACTGGCTTTTTACGCGGACAAGAGTGTGCCACCCCAACGCGCCAAAACCTGGCGCGCTGGGGCCCGGTGTCCGCGCAGCACTTAACCAGACGTTCCTTAGTTCGTTCTCTGCAATCTCGAAATCAGCTTCTGTGCCAGATTTTCTTCGGATTCCGACCAGAGCAGCCGGCCGGTTGCGCCGGAATTGCTTTCCATCTTGGCGGTGAATTCGACCAGGCGGTGCACGTTGATGCGAACACGGTCGGCGGTTTCGGAGGTGAAGGCGACCTCTTCATGGAGGAAAGGAGTATCGAGACCGAAATCGATTTGGATGTGGCCGGCAGCAGCGGCAGCGTTCTCTTCAAATTCAAGGCCGTGGGCAATCACGCGCACGAGCGAGGGCTGCAGTACCCATGTCTCCCCGGTCTCTTGCGGCGTCCACAGGTCCCAATAGGCCTCAAAAACGTCGGCATAGTCTTCATGGAGAAGATCCGCAGCCAGTGCCACGGCTTCCTCGGGCGCAAGACCTGGCACAAAGCGGCGCTCAAGAATGGTGGGCTCGTTCCATGAAACCGGGTGAATGGCGGCGTAGGTAATACCCGGCCTTGCCGCCGAGAACGGAATTTGCCGCAGAACACTGAGGGTGCGTGCAAGGATGTCGGGCAAATCGAAGTCCGGAAACCAGAGGCTCAAATAAAGCGAGTCGGCCATCGAACCATTTTAATCGTTCCTGCGGTCAAATTTACCGCACTGGTCAGTTTCCATTGGCGTGTGTTATCCTCAGTGACGTTACGAAAACGATAAGAGACAGGAGTGCAACAGGTTAGTGCTAGCCAGACAGCAAAAGCAATCCGTCGTTGACACGTATCGCACGCACGCTACCGATACCGGAAGCCCTGAAGTTCAGATCGCGCTATTGAGCGAGCGCATCGGTCAACTTACGGAACACTTCAAAGCGCACATGAAAGATCACGGCTCGCGCCGTGGGCTTCTGATGATGGTGAGCCGGCGCCGCCGCCTGCTCGACTACCTGAAGAAGTACGACTCGGAACGTTACAAGGCCGTGATTACGAAGCTCGGCATCCGCAAGTAAATGTTCCGGCCTGTGTGGGCCGGCTTGAACTCCGAGAGCTTAAGCAAAGTGCGTTTTCCCAACCGCGACAGCCACTGGCATTCGCCTATTTGCGAACTCCGCATTGGCGCGCCGTGCGCTCCTGCCCATATGAGGATGATCTATGAAGCCTGAACCGATTACAGTTTCCGTCGAAATCGCCGGCGGAAAAACCATTTCTTTTGAAACCGGAAAATTGGCGAAGCAGGCGCACGGCTCGGCCGTAGTGCGCCTGGGAGAGAACACGGTTCTCGCCACCGCCGTTGCCAATCCTGAGCCGCGCACCGGCATCGATTTTTTCCCGCTCACCGTTGACTACCGCGAATACACCTATGCCGGCGGCCGCATTCCCGGCGGATTCATCAAGCGCGAAGGGCGCATGAGCGAGCGCGAGGTGCTGACCAGCCGCCAGATTGACCGGCCGATCCGGCCGATGTTTGCCGAGGGATTCAAGTGCGAGACGCAGGTGATTGCCTTCGTTCTGTCGGCGGATACGGAAAACGATCCCGACGTCGTCGGCATTAACGCGGCTTCGGCTGCGCTGACACTTTCCGATATTCCATTCCTGGGTCCTGTGGGCGCGGTGCGGGTCGGGCTGGTGGATGGACGCTTTATCGCCAATCCCACCTACACCGAAATGCGCGAAGGCCTGCTGAACATTATGGTCGTGGGCACGGCCGACGCGATCATGATGGTTGAGTCGGGCGCAAAGGAAGTGAAGGAAGAAACGGTGGTGGACGCGATCGAATTTGCGCACGCCGAAATCAAGAAGATCTGCGCGGGTATCGAAGAATTGCGGCGCAAGGCCGGTAAGCCGAAGCGGAAGGTTACGCCGCCGGAGTTCGACCAGAACTACTACAACGAACTGGAGTCGAGGATCGGAGCGCGGCTCGCCGATGCACTAGACACGCAAAAGCACCCGAAGGCCGAGAGCTACGAACTGGTGCGGGCGCTGGGAAAAGAGTTGGCAGATGCGCTGCCGGTAGAAGATGTAGAAGGCAAGGCGAAGGTCAAGGAATATTACGAAGTGTTGCGGGAACGCATCTTCCGCGACCAGGTGATCAATAAGAAGCATCGCCCGGACGGGCGCGCGTTCGACCAGATTCGTGAAATCTGGATCGAAGCCGGGGTTCTGCCGCGAGCGCACGGAAGCGCGATCTTCACTCGCGGCGAGACGCAAGCTCTGGTGACGACAACACTCGGCACGAGTGACGACATGCAGCGACTGGAAGGCTTCGAAGGAGAGGCCAAGAAGCGCTTCATGCTGCATTACAATTTTCCGCCGTTCTCCGTTGGTGAAGTTGCTTTCCTGCGTGGAGCCGGCCGCCGCGAAATCGGCCATGGGGCGCTGGCGGAGCGCGCGGTTTCGGCCGTGCTTCCCAGCGAAGACAACTGGCCTTACGCGATGCGCGTCGTTTCCGACATTCTGGAATCGAATGGCTCCTCGTCGATGGCGACGATTTGTGGCGCATCGCTTTCCCTGATGGATGCAGGCGTTCCGCTCAAAGCGCCGGTGGCCGGTGTGGCCATGGGCCTGGTGAAAGAGGGCGATCAGTACGCCATCCTGACCGACATCGCGGGC
>PLHN01000277.1 GCA_003139975.1 Acidobacteriaceae bacterium | reverse complement strand
CAAGGCGGATGCGGCCCGTGCTTCACGCTGGAAGCGCTCAAGAGAGGCAGGATCCTTTTCTGTTTCGGGAGGAAGGAACTTGAGGGCGACATGGCGACCCAGGCCAAGATCCTCAGCCTCGTAAACCACCCCCATTCCGCCTCCGCCCAACTGGGAAAGGACGCGGTAGTGCGAGATAGTCTGGCCGATTGCGATAGGGCCGGTCATGGGGGAGAACGCTCCTGGGAGTCCCTAATGTTAGGCCGCGTTTTTTTTCAAGTCAAACGACGGTATTCGATACGCTACCCTTCTCTGACTTATACGGCACGACATGGTGACAAGTTCACCAGGTGAAGATTGCGGCAAAGACTCGGCGGAGTGTCTTGTCTTGGTCGTCCATGGGCGCGCCTCCGCGAATTCGTCGCTGGTTCACGGCGAATTCAAACCGTGCGGAGAAGAAAGGGTCGTTGGAGATTTTCCTGCCGAAACGTGTTGTGTTTCTCAGCAAGCGGTGTTGTGGACTGCTACACAGACCGATCTCGTTCTAAGTTGTTGTTTCTTCGCAGCATTCTTGAAATGTCAAGAAGATCGGGCGATTTGGGCCTAGAAACAGTGATGCGATTCTCAACGAACAGCCGTTGTCATTTTTAACAAGAGTCGTGGATTTTCTCGATCCATGATCGTATATCTGCCGCGTTGTCATTTACTTGGGGGCACAAAAAAGATTCATCGAAATCGNNGAATGCCTTTAGCAATGGTGGCGAGCGGCCTTAAAAGAAAGAGCCCTCGAAAAAAAGGCGGGTTTATGACAGTCATCCTGGTTCTCTTCACATTCGCAACTTTCCTATTGATCGATCACTTCCACAGCCGCAAGGCAGTTGTTATACAGCCCGCAATCGTGGTGGCGAAGACCGAAAGACCGGCCGTCCGTGCGGTTCCTGATCTAGTAGCTGGCTTCAAGGTTCCTGAGAATCTCCGCTATCATCCCGGCCACACCTGGGCATTGAGCGAGAGCCCCAGCCTGGTACGCGTAGGCCTCGACGACTTCGCTTCGAAGCTGATGGGCAAAGTGGATCGCTTGGCGCTGCCGCAGCGCGGACAGTGGATCCGGCAGGGACAGAAGATTGCGACATTCTTCCGGAACGGCGTGAGCGTGGACCTGGTTTCGCCGATCGAAGGCAGCATCTCCGATGTGAACGACGGCGTGGCGCGCGATCCGAAACTAGCGCAGAGCGACTGCTACGGCGAAGGCTGGCTGGTAACGGTTCAGTCTCCCGATGCCAAGACGAACTTCCGCAACCTGCTCAGCGGCGCCGTAGCGCGCTTCTGGACACAAGAGTCAGCGGGCCGTCTGCAGAGCAGAATGCCGGCATTCGCTGGCGCCCTGGCACAGGACGGCGGCGTGGCGGTTGACAACCTGGCCGACCAGATCCCGGATCAGCAATGGGCTTCGGTCTCCAAAGAATTCTTCTTGTCCTAGATCACTGAGGGCTTGCTTTCAGCAGCTCGCCAAAGCCAAACTGAAAACAACCACCGCCCGGCCAAAAAGCCGGGCGGTGATTTTTTGGGGGAAAGCGAGAGAGGTGGCTTCCGGGCGGAATAGCTGCAAACCAGGATTCACAGCGGAGAGGCCTGACCATTGAGATTTCTGCAGCCTTTAATCTTCAGTAATGCGAGAGTAACCTCCCTCAATTACGGAAGTTTATCTGGAAAGCCCCAAGTCCTTTTCTGCCTGTCCCGCCCCTGTTATCAATGATACTTCCCCTGTTTTTCGTGGGATAAATGCGCCCAACGCCCGCAGGTAGGAGTCTATCGGCATGAAGAATGGCCCTCAAAGTTGGAGGGACATGAAATTGGCGGCACGCGCGTACATTGCCATCGTGGTGATGTGCGGATCGATCGTGCTGACCTATTCAGTGCTGCACGGAAAGAGCCAGAGCCCGCTTAAGTTTGCCTGTTATATGGTGATTGCGCTGGCGGCCTCGCGGCTGAAGGTCAACCTCCCCGCCATTACAGGAACGATGTCGGTTAACTTCCTGTTCGTACTACTGGGAGTGCTTGAGCTGAGCTTCTCAGAGACGATGGCGCTCGGGTGCGCGGCGATTGCGGTGCAGTGCCTTGGGCGCGATCGCCCCAGGCCGTTGCATATCGCATTCAATGTTTGCTCGACCGCGCTGGCTATCGCCGCTACATTCTGGGTTTACCGTTATTCGTTGCAGCATGGCGCCGTAAATCCTTCCACGTTATTGTTTCTGACTACCTGCATTTATTTCATCTCGAACACGCTGCCGGTGGCCACTGTCATCTCCCTGACCGAAAGCCGGTCGCTGCGGAGAATCTGGTCGGAATGCTACTTCTGGAGCTTCCCCTACTACCTGGTGGGGGCGGGCGTGGCTGGGACGATGAGATGGCTGCATGACTTTGCAGACTGGCAGACCTCGCTGCTGACGCTCCCGGTGGTGTACCTGATTTACCGGTCGTACCGTCTTTACCTGGGCAAGCTTGAGGATGAAAAGCGCCACGTGGAAGAGATGGCGGACCTGCACCTCCGGACGATCGAAGCGCTGGCGTTGGCGATCGAGGCAAAGGATCAGACGACGCACGATCACTTGCAGAGAGTGCGCGTCTATGCCAGAGAGATCGGGAAAGAACTCAAGCTGCCCCCCGAAGAGATGGAGGCTTTGCAGGCTGCGGCGTTGCTGCACGATATCGGAAAGTTGGCCATTCCCGAACACATCGTCTCAAAGCCCGGCCGCCTCACGCCCGAAGAGTTCGAGAAGATGAAAATTCATCCGGTGGTGGGCGCGGACATTCTGGAGAGGGTTCGCTTTCCTTATCCGGTGGTACCCATTGTGCGGGCGCATCACGAGAAATTTGACGGCAGCGGTTATCCCATGGGACTGCGCGGGACTGAGATTCCAATTGGGGCGCGCATTCTGTCAGCGGTGGATTTTCTGGATGCGCTGGCCTCGGACCGGCAGTACCGGCGGGCCTTGCCGATGGATGGCGCGATGGCGCGCCTGATGGAAGAGTCGGGGAAGTCGTTCGACCCGCAGGTGGTGAACGCGCTGCGGCGAAAATACTCGCAACTCGAGGCACTGGTCCACGAGCACGACGCCACGAACAAGGAGAACGCGGCCGAAGAAAGTGAAAGCGCCGGCGAGAATGCGGGCAAACCAACGCGGGGACTCGAACCGGCAGCCGGGTTTGCGAAGGCGGGGAAAAGACAAGGGCAGGAGCATAGCTTCCTGAGTTCGATCGCGGCGGCTCGGCAGGAAGCGCAGACATTGTTCGAGCTCGCACAGGACCTGGGAGCCTCGTTGAGCCTGGGTGAAACTCTCTCGGTTTTTTCGGTGAAGCTGAAGCGGTCTATCCCTTACGATGCGATCGCGATTTACGTGTGTCACGGGCAGGAGTTGGTGCCCGAGTACGTCAACGGCGACAACTTCCGGCTGTTTGCGTCGCTGCGCATCCCGATTGGGCAGGGACTTTCCGGATGGGTGGCACAAAACCGGAAGCCGATCCTGAACGGCAATCCCGCGGTCGAGCCGGGCTACCTGAACGACGCCTCCATCTACAGCACGCTGACGTCGGCGCTGGCGGTTCCGCTGGAAGGCCTGCAGGGTGTTGTAGGCGTGGTCGCTCTGTATCACTCGGAGAAGGATTTCTTCACGTCCGATCACCTGCGCATCCTGCTGGCGGTCAGTTCGAAGATGGGGCTGGCGATCGAAAACGCGCGCAAGTACGAACAGGCAGAAAGCTCGGCGGTGACCGATTACCTTACCGGCCTTCCCAATGCTCGATCGCTATTTCTGCAACTGGACCGCGAACTGGCGCGCTGCAAGCGCGACAACCGGTCACTGACGGTGATGGTCAGCGACCTGGACGGCTTCAAGCAGATCAACGACCGCTT
>PLHN01000432.1 GCA_003139975.1 Acidobacteriaceae bacterium | reverse complement strand
TGATCCACATCTTCTCGCCGTTCAGCACGTACTCCTTGCCAACTTTTTTCGCGCGCGTGCGCATGCCGCCCGGGTTCGAGCCAAATCCCGGCTCGGTCAATCCGAAGCAACCGATTTTGTCGCCTTTCTGCAGACCAGGCAGCCAGGTATTTTTCTGATCGTCGGATCCGAAGGTGTAGATCGGATACATTACCAGCGCCGACTGCACGCTCACGAACGAGCGAACACCGGAGTCGCCGCGCTCCAGTTCCTGCGTGACGAGTCCATATTCGACGTTCGACATCCCAGCGCACCCATAGCCGTTCAGCGACGCGCCGAAGAAGCCCAGATCGGCCATCGGCTTGACCAGTTCGCGAGGAAATCGTCCGGCGCGGTTGCACTCCTCAATGATGGGGACGAGGTTCTCCTCGATGAACTTGCGGGCGGTTGCGCGCACCAGGCGCTCGTCGTCGCTCAGCAGGGAATCGAAATTGATGAAGTCTACACCGCGGAATTTGATGGCTGGCATTGGTAATCACCCCAGAGGATTGCGCACCGCAAACCATCCAAGCTAGCAGACGGTTATCAAGGTTCGCAACGCGTCGAGTTATGACCGTGCCCATGGGTGCGCGTGAAAGACGGCGGATCACATCCAAACCCGGTGCTGCCCGTTACAATCGACGAAAGATATGAACGATATCGGCCGCCTGTTCCAAGCCTTCCTTGCGCCAGCCATCTTTGTTTCTGCGACATCGCTGCTCATTCTCTCCATCAACGTCCGTCTTATGGGGATCGTCACTCGACTGCGTCAGTTCGTCCATGCAAAACACGACGCCACCCGGAGCGGCCGCTTGCAGGAAGCTGAAGCTTACAGCACGCAGATCGCGTCCATTGAAAAGCGCGCGGAAATCATCCGCCTCAGTTTCCTTTTCGCACTGATTTCTCTTGCCGCAACCATAACTTCATGTCTGCTGCTGGGGCTTGGCCTCTACGTCAACGGTGCGGCGCTTGCGGCCGTGATCGTTTTTGTTGCGGCTATGATCTGCCTTTTGGTTGGAACACTGTATTACCTCCGCGAGGTCATGGCCGCTCTCAGTTCTGTGCGGAATGAGCAGCGCGACTTGCATTTTATGGACCTGGGAGCGCATCCGGAAGCGCGACCCCACGACCCTTTGTAAGAGGCAGACCGATCCGCCCGGCTGAATCCCTGCGATAGGCGGCGCAACCGAGAACTCTCCTTGCTTACCATTCCGATGTGAAAACGAATTCAACATTGCTGGAAATCCGGCTCCCAGAGCGGAATCTGCGTGCTTTTTGCGGATACCGCGTATACACTTGCCAGTCCGGTCGCCTCTCCGCCAAGTCCCGCATTGACACCTGTTTCGACGGCAAGCGGCACATTTTAGGAACATGAAAGAAGAGGCCCAAGAACGATGGTTCGCATAACGGCAGTGGTTCGAATTCTCATCCTAGGTGGCTTGGTATTCACCACTCTAGCCTTCGCCCAAACCAACAAGAGCAAAACAATTGAGACTTATCCTTCTGGCTTCGCGATTTCGCAGCGCGCGTCGGACCTGCCGATCGAACAATCCATCCGCGTGGAAGAGCAAATCCACGAGCCCGGCCCAAGTCCGCTGCGCTGGAAGGCCGCCGGCGGAGCGTCACAACAAGATTCGGTCCTGCAGAAGGAAGCCAAGCCGCTGGTGTCAGCGGTACCCGGCGTGAGCTTCAGCGGTATCCCCTCGCCGGGATACGTGCCTTCCGATTCCAACCTGGCCATTGGTCCTAACGACATCGTGGAAGTAGTCAATGTGCAATTTGCTGTATACAGCAAAACCGGTGCGACTCTGGCCGGGCCGACCAATATCCAGACCTTACTTGCTCCAGTCGGCGGCGTCTGTTCAGGCACCGTCGGCGATCCCGTGGTGCTTTATGACCGACAGGCCGACCGCTGGGTCATTAGCATGATCGGAAGCGATGGTACCAACTACGGGGAATGTGTTGCCGTGTCTAAGACCAGCGATCCAACCGGGGCCTACTACCTGTATGGCTATGCGGCGTTTGGATCGAACCTGAACGACTACCCCAAGCTGGGCACGTGGGCCACCACCACGAATAGTGCGTATCTGTCTACTTACAATATCTTCAGCAGCACCGCCTTCCTGGGCGCGGATCTCTGCGGTTTCGACCGGAGCAAGATGCTGGCCGGAAATGCATCGGCAGCCCTTCTTTGCCAGATGACTCCCGATTCGGAAGGCAGTTATCTGCCCTCCGATATGGATGGCCCGACTCCTCCGGTCAACGGCACGCCAGGACTTTTCATTACATGGCAGAACAACAATCCCGGGCAGCTGTACCTGCGTAAGCTCACGCTGAACTTCTCGGCGGGCACGGCCACGCTTTCATCGCCGACGACGATTAGCGTGGCGAACACGAATCTTGCTTGCGGGGATGGCGGCCAATGCGTTCCGCAGGAAGGGACAACGCAGACCCTCGACACGCTCGGGGACCGCATGATGTACCGCTTCGCCGTACGGCACTTCTCCGACCACGACCGCGCGGTGGTGAATCACGCTGTCGGCGTCAATTCCGGCGGGACTCCGGTCGCGGTTCGGTGGTATGAGCTTTATGATCCCGCGGGAAGCGTAACTTTGAATCAGCAGGGAACCTACGCTCCGGACTCGACGTACCGCTGGATGGCGAGTCTGGCTGAGGATAAGGTCGGCGATATCGGGATGGGGTACAGTGCATCCAGCAGCAGTATCTATGCCGGCATTCGATTTACCGGACGGGAGCCAGGCGACGTCTTAGGGACGATGGAGGCGGAAAACAATATTGTCTCGGGCACGGCAGCGCAGGTTGGCACGTATGCTTACCGCTGGGGCGACTACACCGCGATGCAAGTGGACCCGACTGACGATTGCACCTTCTGGTACGTGGACCAATACCAGACGGTGACAGGCGAGGGCGATTGGTCCACGTACATCTCATCGTTCGCGTTCCCGACTTGCACAGGCTTGCCGGCCTTCTTCCTCGCCGCATCTCCAGGCTCGGTCTCGGTTGGGGAAGGCGGCAGCGGGACGAGTGCCATCAGCATCGCTCCCGAAAATGGTTTCAGCGGCAGCGTGACATTTAGTGCTTCGAATCTGCCGGGCGGAGTGACGGCAGCGTTCAACCCGAATCCCGCAACCTCAACCAGTACCGTGACCTTCACCGCAGGCGCCACAACGCCTGTGGGTACTTACACTGTGAATGTCAACGGCGTTTCTGGAACCGTGCACGATACGACGAGCTTGCAAATCACCGTTACAGCCGCGCCGGCCGTTACCCTGTTGCCGGGGTCTCCAACATGGGGCAACGATATCGTGGGAGGCACATCCGCGGCGAAGAGCATTACTCTCACGAACACTGGCGCCGCGACGCTGATCATCAACAACATCGTTGCCAGCGGCNNATCAGCCAGACGACTTGCGGCAGCACGCTGGCGGTATGGAAGAACTGCGCCATCAAGGTCACGTTTACTCCCACTCAGGTTGGAGTGCGTACGGGGAGGCTTACGATCACCGACAACGCTCCCAACAGTCCGCAGAGTGCGCCGCTGACGGGTACCGGTACCGTGCAGGCGACACTGGTACCGGTGAGCGCCACCTTGCACGCAGAGAAGGTGGGCAAGGGCAGTCCCGCCAAGGTATTCACGCTTGCCAACAAACAAAGCGTTGCAATTACCGGCATCTTGATTTCGACGACGGGCGACTTCAGTGTCTCGACGACGACCTGCTCTACGAGTCTGGCGGCCAAGTCCAGTTGCGAGATCAGCGTGATTTTCACGCCGACGCAGACGGGGACGCGGACCGGGACGTTGCAAGTGAGTGACAGCACGGTCACCAGCCCGCAGACGTCAAGTCTGTCGGGAACCGGCGATTAGCTATGGTCTTCAAGCGCGGGGCTGCGAGGGCAGCCTCGTTTTTTGTCTTCTCGGGCGCCATTCACGGTTTCTGCCCGATGCGGCCATTCGTGTAGAATCTTGGGGGCGAGTACGCTGCACCGATTCTCGTGTGTTGATCCCGCCGGGCGGATTGCAATCTGGACCGGCGTTTCCTCGATACTCCCTAATTACCCGGTAGAACCGCGGCCACTGGCTGGCGGCACATTCCTGTCAGGAGAAATGAATGAAGATCGCAAAAACGGCCGACCGCAAGAAGGTCATGGACACAACGAAATCCACCGCCTGTCCGAAGTGCGGCAAAGACACACGGATCGTGAAGCGCATGAAGGACCGCGAGCGCGGCGTGCCAGGCGGCATCTACATCTCGTGCTCGGGCTGCGAGTTTTTCGAGAAGCTGTAGAAAATCAGTTCTCAGTTCCCAGTTCTCAGTCAAACCGGGTGAAGGACGGTGATGAGGCGAGGATAATGGCCGATGAATCTGGCGCGCTCGACGGATTCGTGGAACCAAGGAATTGGGAATCAAGAGCTGGGAACGTGGATCTGAGAACTAGGAGGTCAATACTGCCTTAGGCCGCCAGTTGGCCTAGAATCGCACGCGCTTCGGCGGCGGGATCGGTGGCTTCGGTGATTGGACGGCCCACTACGATGTAGGTCGCTCCGGCGGCAATCGCTTCCGCCGGGGTGACAATGCGGGCCTGATCGTCGTGGCCGCTTCCGGCCGGGCGAACGCCTGGCGTTACGATCGCGAAGTCATTGCCGAACTCTTGCCGCAGCGCGCCGCATTCGTGCGCGGACGCGACCACGCCTTTATACCCGTTCGATAGCGCCAACGCCGTTAGCCGCAGCACCTGATCGGTCACTCCTCCGCGCAGTCCAAGCGTTCCGAGGTCGGAGTCGTCCAGGCTCGTCAACACCGTCACCGCCAGCACCAGCAGTTCGGAGTTCACACCCTGCGCCGATTCTGCCGCCGCTCGCAGCATCTTTCCCCCTCCGCCGGCATGCACGGTCAACATACTCACGCCTAGTTGTGCCGCCTCACGCACGGCAGTTCCCACTGTATTTGGAATGTCGTGATACTTGAGGTCGAGAAAAACACGGCGGCCCGATGCGACCAACTCGCGCACGGTCCCGGGGCCTTCCGCGGTATAGAGTTGCATCCCGACCTTGTAGGCCGAAGCAGAGTCGCCGACGGCTGCCACGATCTTCCGGGCAGCCGCGGCCGTCGATACATCCAGGGCTACGATGAGACGCTCTCGCGGATCCATCGCTGCCGAGTTTATCGGGTTTAGTTGATATTAGCTACAGGTTGCAGTTGCGCCACGGTGGTGGGCTGATAGAGGTCCACGCGGACCTTCTGCAAACCGCGCTCTTTGAATCCCAGCGCACGGGCGGCATTGTAGGAGACATCGATGATCCGGCCGTCCACAACTGGACCCCGGTCGTTGATTCGTACCACCACAGTTCGGCCGTTCCTCAGGTTCGTGACCTTGACGAACGTCCCCAGCGGAAGCGAGGGGTGTGCGGCTGTGAAATCGCGCATGTCGTAGGGCTCACCGCTGGCTGTTTCTTTGCCCTGGAAATAGTCTCCGTACCAGGACGCGGTCCCTACTTGGTAAGGCTGGGACTTCTTTGCCTTCTTGATTGTATGACCGCTGGTCGAGATGACCGGCGGGTTTGTGACCTTGGCGGCTTCCAGGCTGCTTGGCCCGGATGCGGCTCCGGCCCCCAGACTGGCGATTGAGAAAACCAACGCCAGGCTTTCGGCGAAACGTCGTCGCATTCAGTTACCTCCCACTTGGAAAGTCGGTTTCTGGTCGTATGCTCCTTTGTCAGACGATTGTGAAATGCTACGGGGATTGGCCGCCGCTGTCAATCAGAAAAATCCGGTAGATAATTAACTAAATAGTAATTAATCAATAGTTTAGCCCAGTGTAATGTCTGGTTTTTAGATGTATGTCGTTGAAACGAGTCGGGGGGGTTTATTAACTATTGAGTAACTCAGGATGTAACAGGGGTCCAAGGGATTTTCGTTCGTGCCATGGAATGTTGCACTTACGCGATTTAGTTTTTTAACTACATTATATTCAATATCTTACCGGGTAATCTTATTACCTAATGGTAAATAGTTGGCCCTATTCCATTTGTCCCAAACGGCAAATCCGTTCTGAATCTCATCCCGCTGGCGACTGGGACCCGGAAGTAGAGTTTCCACCTTTCAGCCTTTCGTTTACAGTGAGTCATATGCCCCCTGCACCTCTGGTCGTGCTGACGATCGCCGGCTTTGATCCGTCGTCCGGGGCGGGTATAACCGCCGACATCAAGGTGATCGCCGCGCACGAGTGCTATGGGATTGCCTGCGCCACAGCCCTCACGGTCCAATCCACGCAGGGGGTTCGCCGGGTCCAGGCAGTGGATCCGAAAATCATTGTCGAGACTCTCGCCGAACTCGCTTCGGACTTCGGCATCGCCGCTGTCCATATTGGGATGCTGGGAAACGGGAAAGTCGCCATGGCGGTCGCCGATTTCCTCGCCCACGCGAAACCCCCGCATGTCGTGCTCGACCCCATCCTCAAGTCGAGTTCAGGAGCCGATCTGCTCGATCCCGCGGGAACGTGTGTCCTCATCGAGCGCCTTTTGCCCCTAGCCGAACTGGTCACTCCGAACCTCGATGAGGCCATCGCCCTTACAGGTATGACTGGCACGACCGCAGCGAAAGAGGCCGCCGCAGACACCGCTAGCGCTCCTTCCAGCACGGGCTCAGTCGGCCCCATGCGCGAGGCGGCGCGGCGCCTTCACTCCTTCGGGGCTGCCAACGTCGTCGTCACCGGAGGCCATCTAGACAAAGCCATCGACCTGCTCAGCTTTACGACCGCTCGTGGAATCGAAGAGGAAGTCTTCAAGGCTCAGCGGCAGCGCTCGACTTCCACGCACGGCACCGGGTGCGCTTTTTCGACGGCCTTGGCGTGCCATCTTGCGCTTGGTCGCGGACTTCCCGAGGCCGTTCTTCTCGCGAAAGCCTACGTCGTAGCGGCCATCGCCAACGCACAGCCGCTTGGTCACGGAGCGGGTCCGTTGCACCACCTGTTCCGCATGCACGAGCAGCGCCGACCCAGCGCAGTCGTTTCGGAAACAGAACATGTTCATTCACGGAAATGAGACGGTCGAGCGAAATAAGCGAAAAAGAAGAGGGAAGTGGAACGCGATCCGAAGCGGGAGTTACGAAGTCTTCTTCAGCAGCAGGCCGGCAGCGAAGCCGGCGATTCCCGCCAGCAACCATTCAATCCGCCACAACTGGACGGCTTGCCAGTCCAGCGCCGTCCGGGGAGTGAAAAGCACGCCCNNTCCACTCGATCCGCCAGAGCTGAACCGCCTGCCAATCCAAGGGTGTTCGCGCGGTGAAAAGCACGCCTACGCTAAGGGTTGCCAGGAGGCAGAAAGCGCCGAACAGGAATGCAATCAGAGAGGGCGTGGCGAGCCCAAGGCGCTTGCCGAGAGCCGTGAATTCCGTCAACCCGGGAATTTCCGCTTCCTGGGCGGCGCTCAGGGGACGACTAGCCCCGCAGCAATGGCAGTAACGCGAACCGACGATGAACTCGGTGCGGCATTCTTGGCAGGTTTCGCTACGCTCCTGACCGACAACCTTCTCAGGAGCCGGTGGCCGCCAAAACTCGTGGCGAACGGGATTTGCCATTTCTGCCATGGGAAACTGCCCCTTATCTAGAGTTTTTAATGGCACGTAGATAACCAAAGCATCTGATTACAAAAACGGCAGTTATAGAGCGGTCAATGGGGGAGGATGACCGCGCGACGGGCAAGAATTACGCAACGAAAGCCGAAATTCCCCTCCATCTTGCCCGACTTCGGACTGTTTTGGACGTACCCGCTTTGATTCCTGCGACTGTGGACATTCCCACAATGCCCAACTGGGTCCCCGGGGAAGGTTACCCCCGAACTTGATCGGGTAAACTGGGGTTGCTTGGCGATCGTCAGATTTCGGTTCCGGTTTGTTTCCAGGCTTGTCCTTTCGGGGCTCGCCCTCCTGATCCTGATCACCGTCGCCTCCATCAAGAGCGCTCAGGCCGCCGGCCCAGCCGCACCTAGCGCGCTTCGGCCCGCTGATCCTCTCAATGCCGCCGCCGTCGACCACTATTACAACCTTGATCATGACGCTGCCGTTGAGGACCTCGAGAAGATCGCGGCGCGGCATCCCAACGACCCGTTTGCCCTGAACCATCTCCTCTCAGCGACACTGATTCGCGAGCTCTACCGCATGGGAGCCATCAACACGGGCGATTATGCCAACGACAGTTTTATCGGCACAGCTCACCGCCCCGCCGATCCGGCTCAGAAGGCACGCATCAGACAACTGGTGGCGCAGGCTGAAAAGTTGGAAAATGCCGAGCTTTCCCACAACCCCGATAACATTGACATGCTC
>PLHN01000109.1 GCA_003139975.1 Acidobacteriaceae bacterium | reverse complement strand
CTGCCAGTTCCGCCATCCCGGCTGAGGATGGAAGTGCCTGAGATTCTCAGGTTAATTCACGGGATCAGGTTTTGTCATCCGCATCGGATGTTTCTGCCGAGAGAGTTGGTTAAGACTGTTCGGACAACCCCGACACAGGTCGGTCCCTTTGCCCCCGTAACCGAGAGAAGGGCTGAAAGCTTTGTTCGTTTTTCGTAACTAGTAATGTTTCTTCGGGATGGCGTATGCGAGCCTTCACATAAAATCGTGCGCGTCGTACGAGGTTGGGCGGAGCTGGGTTTGTGAGATACCCCCTCGCCAGCTCCGCCGCCCTCCAACCTAGCCCGCTAGAGGAGTCCGTCGCGCCGTGGGCTGAAGATCTCGACAGAAACCATCCAACCTAAGCAGCTGATTTTCCAGGCAAACTTGCAGCCATGTACTTTACCGCCAGGTAGCGGCTCGCGATTGCGCTCGAAGGAGACAGAACCGTCGGGAAGGCAAGGCCAGCGTTAAGCCGGGTCGCCGACAACACGCACCATACTTTCAGACGGATAGCTTGTTGGACGAGGTTCTGTCCCGAGGCTGCAACCTGAGGATCGGAATGATTGCGCGCGGACTGGCCTACGGACGCCAGCGTGCTGGCATTTTTCGACATCGCCGCGACATACATTTTTGCGACGCGGATCCTTAGCCGCTGCACACTCCGGAATTCCGCCGGCGAAAGACTATGCCGCAGATAGGTCTCTTCCTCGGGGTCAGTCAGGTTCTCGAAGGCATCCAGATCGACCTGAGTAAGCTGCACTGCCTGCGCCAGTTCGTTGCGCCGCGAGTAGCGCCACCAAACCTGAAGAATCAGGAAAAGGAGAAAGATGCCGGCAACCGAAACAAGAATAAGCAGGGGAGTCACAGGTGAGCAATCCTCCCCAGGTCAGCCGCTTGCTCGATGAATTGCGGCAATGCAGCATAAGAGTCGGAAGTAACTTTTTCTCGCACCTGAGCATAGTAGAGCCAGACGAGGACAGCCGCGTGGTAGGCGGCCATGTTCATCATGTCCACGACCATGCCCATTCGCGCGGGAACGGAATACCGCAGCACGATCTGGAGCGGTTCAACGCCCATCGCCAACCCCATGCCCACCGCAATTCCAAAGGCGAAGGGCGACATTCTGAGCCCAAGAAAACGGTGCCAGAGAAAAAGAAGAACGACAAGGCCACACTGCGCGACGTTCAATGCCTCGATAATCACATAGTTGCCGAAAAACGCGTGGTCCAGGCTATTGAAATATAGGGCCGTAAAAAACACCGAAGCCACTATGACCAGAAGAACCGTCACTCGGTTTCGCATTCGCGCCACGTCCCGGTGCCACGGGGCACTTCCAGCGGCCGACGCGTCAAACAGCTCTTGGAGAATGCCAAAGCGCAGGGCAATGTCCCCGGCCCGGTCAAACAGGTCGAGTCTCCAGTAGATCTCGACCGGCGCCCTGAAGTAGGCCATCGGCCACAAAATGCAACACATCAGGAACTCAAAGAGGAGATAGGAGAAGAAAATAGGGAAGTGTTTATGCAGTCCCTTGCGGTACATCGCCACTGCTACAGCGACGAGCAGCACATGCGGAACTATCCAGAGATAGCGATAGAACCAGATGAGGTGCGGGAAACTCATACGCTCAAGCGGCCGTCTGGGGAAATGTATCACCCCAGACCGGCAGCGCTCAAGCGTGGAATCGACCTAGGCGGGCGGGGTGCAGCCTTTGGGGAAGCAGTCCGGCGGGGGCCCCCCGTCAGCGTGCAGTTGGACGGGAACAGCAGTCATGGTCACAAGGACCAAGAGTAGCAGCATAATCTTTGCTTTCAGTGTGTTCACAGGGTATCCTTTCAGGGTCAAAGTGAAGACTCGGTGAAGGAAGTTTCCGGCGAACTGGTGGCAACGGGACAAACAGATTTGCGGGCAGCGGATTTCTGAAAAATGTAGCGAATTACGAAAAGGTGTAAGAATGGCGGTGAAATCGGCCTACGAGGATCTTCGCGATAGAACGCTGGACAAAATTGCGTGGCTATGGGGAAAACTCACGTATGTTGCCGAGCGGCGCTCCGCGGATGGGACTTACGAGCACTGGGGATTTGAGCGCACGCACGGGACCGCGGCCGCGCAGGAAACATTCGCGCGAGTTCATCACTCGCTGATCGAAAAAATCCTACAAACCCGGTTGAGAGTGTTACGAGAGGATTTGGAGCAGGCCAGCAGCGCGGCCGGAACTAGCCCAGTTTCTTACGTGTCGAAACTGAAGGCAGGGCAACGCCGGTTGTTGCCGTCAAACTGCCAGAAGGTGACAGAACTGCACCTGACTTCGATCCTGAAGATTCTCTCGCTTCTCGAGACTCGCTCGCGACCTGGTTCCCAAGCCTCATTGCAACGCCCACCACTTGGCCAATCACTTCGGCCTCCTGGGGATGCCTGAGGACGCGCACCTGGACAGGGGACAGCGGATGCGGTTGCAAGACGAGCGCGTTCATCCTGACTGAGCACCAGCAGCACGTAAAACCGTCTCGCGTCTCCACAAAATAGATCGGCCGTTCGTATTCCGACCGCCAGTGCCGTTCCGCTACACGCCGTTTCGATTCATCGACTTGCACAAACGATCCGGGGGCGAGGATGGGGTACATGGTGTAATCTTCACTGCCGATATAGGCATAGGTATAGCCTTGCGACTGCAAGCGGCTCAGCATGGAAAACGAGACCGCACCCCACTGCTGCACCATCCGCCCCAGATCCGAAGTTTCGCTCAAATCGAATCCGGGGTCCATCTTGACGGGAATGTTGAAGCCTGCCCGCTCATGGTCCACCGTTACGATGTGGGAGCGCGCCGGTTGCGACGAGGCCCACTCCGAGTTGATCCCCTCCAGATCAATTCCGTAGAACTGGAGCAGGGAACGCACCGGTTTGTGATAAATCGCCGCCAGCGAGTAAAAGCGGAAAATGCTGGGAATCACCCCTTTTGTTTCGATGTCGGAAAGGCGACTGGGCGGGATTAGATATTCTTCGCTGCCGTGATGCTGTGAGATCAGCAGGCTGGCGCTCTCGACATCCCTCATCGTGAGGCCAAGCCGTTCGCGAATCTTGCGTAAATCTATCCCTGCCGACAGCATGTGCGCTCCTGGGGAAGCGCCGCTGAATTCCATTCTCAGCGGGCGCAGCGACGCGCTAGCACATTCGCCTGTTGTTGCGCTTCTCGATCCGCTTTCCCGTTTCGGGAAACTCACTACAAAAACGGACCAATTCCCTGTGTGCATGCTTATATCAAGTTCGTGCAGGTAATTTCAACTAAATTATTCGGTTTTCGTAACACGCTCTAGGCCGTGTCATTGCGGTGTTTTCGTTTCTGGTTCGCCCCACCGTCAAGCGATGGTAAGACAACGAACGCAACCTTTCGATGCCTTGAGTTTCGGAATTCGTAAATTGAGGCGGGAGGGACGATTACAGCACTAAGAAATCGAGACGTCAGGAGAAGACTGCGTGCTCTCTCAGGAAGGAATTTCCCAGCCCTCATCTTTCATTTTTTGGTTGGACCAGTGTTGCAGCATTTCGAAGAGTGCGGGTTCGATCACCACAAATCGGAGGCCAGCTCTTCCTGCAACGTCCGCCCAGACTAATCGTCCTTTCACTTGCATCACGGTTTCACTATCAGGCAGCAGGAAACTCACGTCGAGTAATCCGGAAAAGCCTGCCTGATCGCTGAGGCCATCCAGGCCCATTCCTCCGGTGCTCAGGTTGACTGCCTGCGCCTGCAGTTCCTTGCCGTTCGCGTTCCTCAACGTCACGGGAATACTTACTTTGGCGCGGAAGAACTTCTGCTGTTCGGGGCTGATCGTGCCTAGGGATGGGGTTGCCTCGCTAGCGGACGCGCCAATGCCATATTCACGCAGTTTCCGGCTGAGCGTTCGGCGCGAAATCCCAAGCCGTTCCGCAGCCTGGGAGCGGTGGCCGCCCGTCTGCTCCAGTGCCCGGATGATCATCTGCTCTTCCATATTTTCCAGGTTGCCTTGTGGCAATGCCGGCCGGACTGCGACGGCTGACCCGCGTTCCTGGTGCAACTCCGCTGCCACCTCGTCCGCTGTGATTTGGCGGTCCTCCGCGGCCATGGCAAACTTTGCGATGAGGTTGCGCAGTTCCCGGATATTGCCCGGCCAGGCATGAGCCTGCAGAGCAGTTAGCGCATCCTGGGAAAGGCTCCTGTCCGATGCCTTTAGCTTCAGAAAGTGCCGAGCGAGCGACGATATATCCTCGGGACGCTCGCGCAATGGCGGAACGCGCAGTTGGAACTGGCTCAAGCGGTGGAAAAGATCCTTGCGGAACCGCCCTTCCTTTACCGCTAACTCGAGGTCCTGGTTCGTGGCTGCCACCACCCGCACATCGACCGTGATTTTTCGGTGACCGCCGAGCCGGTAATAGGGCGCGCCATCCAGTACGCGCAGCAGCTTCACCTGAATCTGCGGCTGCAGTTCGCCGATTTCGTCCAGAAAGATCGTGCTCTTATCGGCCAACTCGAACAGCCCGGGCTTGGAGGAGTCGGCCCCGCTGAAGGCCCCCTTCTCATAGCCGAACAATTCGCTCTCCACCAGATGCTCCGGGAGCGCCGCGCAATTGATATCGACCAGCGCATGCTTGCAGCGGTAAGAAGATTCATGAATTGTGCGCGCCACTAACTCCTTGCCCGTCCCAGTTTCTCCGGTGATCAGCACAGTTTCGGTGTGTCCGGCCACTCGGTCGACCATGCCCATGAACTTGTGCATGACCGGGCTGGCGATCACAAACTCGGTTCCGTCTATGACTCTGCGCGCTAGTGGAATCGCGGCGCTTGCTTCCATCTCGGACATTCCGGCCGGTTTACTTAAGTCCGATTTCGTGCCCGTCACATCAATGGAAATCCCAATCATGCCGACCGGAGAATCGCCATCGCGCACCAGCGTCAGGCAAAGATGAAAGGAAAACTCCTGGCCTGATTTGCTCCGCCCCGGCAGTCGCGTCTGATATCTTCCATTCTTGAGGACGGTCGGGATCACCACCCGGGCCAGAGATTCGCCATCCCTACCCAACAGATCGGCCAAATTCCGGCCAATCAGTTCCTCCGGGGCATATTCATATCGGCTGACCGCCTGGTTGCATCCCGTGATGACTCCCCGCAGGTCAGTGGTAAAGACTGCGTCTTGCATCTGGTCCAGAATGTCAGGTGAAAGGCTAGCGCAGAGAACAGCAGCGGTAGCAGCAGCGGAAGCCATCTGACCGCCGTGACTGCTTTCGGATTTCCGAGATCTCTCCATGAATGGAGCTGCGTATGAAGGTAGTTTTTACTGCTCTCACAATCCGCGATCGCAGGTTTGCCTGAAACAGCTGACAAACCCGAAAGCGCCACCGCCGTTCGGGAGAGCGCGCAAAATTAGGGGTACTCAACGATGCTGCCACAACGGAAACGATCACAGGCGAACTTTCGGATGTAGCCGCTAAACCAAAGTAATCTGCCCCTGATGTTCGCGCCAACCTGTCCCGCCGCGCCAACTTGTCCTGTTTGTATCCCTGCAGCCTGAATCGGAAGCTCGCGTTTTCAGTCATTTCGGTTATGGCACTTTGGGGGGATAGTTGCTCTACAAGAGCAGACAACGTCGTCAATCCGACGAGTCACGGAGATTTAGGAACTTATGAGATCGAAGGTTTTCATTCTGCTCGTCATACTTGTGTTGGTTGCGGTGTCGGCTGCCAGGCAGGACAAACTCGCCCCCGAGTTGCGGGCAGCCGCGGGCGGGAACGACGTGAACGTCATTGTCTGCTATAAGGTCGTTCCGGGCGCCAAGCACCTGCAGAAACTCAACGGCCACCAGGGGCAGGTCACGAAAGACTTGAGCTCGCTCAAAGATTTCGCGGTGACTCTGCCCGCAAGCCAGGTCGATGACCTGTCCAACGACGACGATATCGCCTATATAGCGCCGGACCGGCCAGTGGCCGGTTTTCTGGACACGCCCGCCCCCGCCGTACTCGCCAACTACGCCTGGAATGAAGGCTTGGATGGCAGCAATATCGCGGTGGCCGTGATCGATAGCGGAATCCGGGGCTCCGGCAAGCTCACTTTCAAGGAGCTGAGCACCTGGAATACTTCGACCTCCAGGATCGTGTACTCGCAGAGCTGGATCAGCGACGGGTGGGGAACGGCCGACCACTTCGGGCACGGCACCCACGTGTCCGGTCTGATTGGCGGCAACGGTTTCTATTCCACGGGTAGCCAGTACACCGAGACCTTCAAGGGCATTGCGCCCAACGTGAATCTGGTGAACCTGCGCGTTCTGGATCAGAACGGCGTAGGACAGGACAGCAATGTGATCGCTGCCATCCAGGCGGCGATTTCTTTGAAAAGCAAATACAACATCCGCGTCATCAATCTGTCGTTGGGCCGTCCGGTGTTCGAAAGCTACACGCTCGATCCGCTGTGCCAGGCCGTCGAAGCAGCGTACCAGGCAGGGATTGTGGTCGTAGTCGCGGCCGGAAACGATGGCCGGGACAACTCCGCAGGCACGAACGGCTACGCTACGATCAACGCCCCGGCCAACGATCCCTATGTGATCACGGTAGGCGCCATGAAGATGATGGGCACTCCCGATCGCGCCGACGATCTCATTGCCACTTACAGTTCGAAGGGACCCACACTTATCGACCACATCGCGAAGCCCGATCTGGTAGCGCCGGGAAACCAATTGGTCTCGCTGCTCAGTGTGGGCGCGATGCTGGGCTCCAGCTTCACCAGCAACGACGTTCCGCTGAGCGCCTATCAGACGGGACAAACGTTCGGGCTTCCTTCCACCAGTTACTACGTAATGAGCGGAACGAGCATGGCGGCCCCGGTGGTCAGCGGCGCCGTCGTGCTGCTGCTCCAGGCTAATCCCCAGATGACCCCGGACCAGGTGAAAGGCCGCCTCATGAAGACGGCCTACAAGACTTTCCCTCCATACAGCAGCTACACCGATCCGGCGACGGGCATCACTTACACCGATCAGTACGACGTATTCACCGTGGGGGCCGGCTACTTGGACATTCAAGCCGCCCTGACCAGTACCGACCTGAGCGCTGGACTGGCGAAGTCGCCGGTGGTGCAGTATGACCCGACGACCCAGAGCGTCTATTTCGTCAACGACAGCTTCGCCGTGTGGGGCAGTTCCTCGATCTGGAGCAGTTTCGCGGTGTGGGGCAGCAATGCGTTCGTGAACGGCAACTTCGCGGTCTGGGGGTCGTCCAACCCCTACGCTAGCTTCGCCGTTTGGGGAAGTTCGGCGCCCTGGGGCAACAATACTAACAACGCATTCTTTGCGGTCTGGGGAAGTTCGACCGTCACCGCCCGCCCTTCGACCGCCGGCTCTATCGGTACTTTGATCAACGGCGACAACTAATCGGAACATGCATCGGGCTGTTGNNCTGTTATTTCGCGGGTAGCAGCCCAGTTCCACTACCTCCCAAACCTCAAACCTAGGATCGGGCCATGCGATTACCTCAGTAAGTACCACCGCTCCTTCTCCCTGCACTACCATCCGATATAAGGGACAGCCTAGCTTTTGTCGGCGGCAACGGTGCAACTCGAGCAATGGGCCGAATTGTCCCAGCCGGCCCATTATGGGCCAAGGTGGGCTTAGCCGGGAGGACGCAGCCACCGAATTGACAGGTGTAAGTGCATCCAACTCAGCGCGGTTGTGAACCGACGTAACGTAAAACGCGCGGTGGGTGCGCATCTGCATAGAAAATAGTTGAAGCAGCGCGCGATCTATGTCTACGCGGATCAAATTCTGGGTTGGCACAACCGCATCCCTCGGCGTGTGCGTGCTCGTCCATTCCTTGTGGCACTGGCACAGTGACAATCTACCGCGCTTTTTCTGCTATCTGCTGATTGCCTTGCTGGCCTCTGGGCTCAAAATCACGTTACCCGGCATCGACGGCACCATGTCNNTGCTGGGCGTGCTCGAGATGAGTCTGCCGGAGACCTTGATCATTGGCTGTGCCGCGAGCCTGACGCAGTGCACCATCTGGTTGGAGCACCACAAGCCGGATCCTATCAAGGTTGTCTTTAATGTCTTTAGCATGATGGC
>PLHN01000541.1:6820-8266 GCA_003139975.1 Acidobacteriaceae bacterium | reverse complement strand
CGCCAGCGCGCTGGATTGGCTGCAACCGGATGCGGCCCCGGCGCAGGCGGTGCGCGTCATCACGCCGCATCCCGGAGAAATGTCTCGGCTGACCGGATTGACAATCGCCGAGATTCAGGCGCATCGATTGGAAGTGGCCCGCAAATTTTCCCGCAAGCACGAGTTGATCGTCGTGCTCAAAGGCCATCGCACTCTCACCGCTGCGCCCGATGGCACCGTGTGGGTGAACTCGTCGGGCAACCCGGGAATGGCCACGGGAGGAACCGGCGACGTTCTCACCGGCATGGTTGCCGGTCTGATCGCGCAACATCCCCAGCAGGTGTTCGAGGCGACTGCGCTCGCTGTCTACCTGCACGGACTGGCGGGCGATCTGGCTGCCGAAGCCTTGGGCGAGCGCTCGTTGGTCGCAACCGACCTGGTGCGATTTCTGCCTGACAGCTTCTTGAAGGCAAGCAAATCCCATCCCGTCGAGTTCCGCCTTCACGCCTGAGACGCTCTCCGCCCTGTGGCCCTCGACCACGCAGCCTGCTACGTCTCCAGGTACCAGGGAACGTTGACCACGACAATCCGTTGATTCCCCTTAAGCAGCACGAGCGTTTTCAGCACTTCTGCGCGCTTGTTGTGCAGCAAGTAGTGATACCAGTGTCGCTCCACCAGTTCAGGAATCAGCACGGCGATCTGCTGGTTCGGGCGAGCGCGCTCGGCTTCGAGAACGTAATCCACAATCGGGGCCAGCACCAGGCGATAGGGCGAAGGCAAAACAACCAATTGCGGGGCGGCTACGCCGGCCTGCTTTGCCGGCTCCTCCACGTAGCGCGACCACTCGGCGCAAAAAAGCGTCGATCCTTCTCCGGTATCCACATGCGCGGCGTGCACGTCGTGTGAGAGGTTGAGAGCGAAGCGCAAGGCCTTCTTGGCAACTTGATTCCACCCCTGAATCGGGACGATCACCATGGGCGGAGTCAGCCCTTTCAGATCGAGCGGATCAGTGGTGCGAACTTCCAGGAAGACCGAGTGGTAGTGCCGCCGCACCATGCCCATGGCCACGAGCAAAGTTGGGATCAGGAGCACCGTTACCCAGGCGCCCGCGGCAAACTTCGCTACCAGCACGACGACCACGGTGATACCGGTGGCCACGGCGCCCAGACCATTCACAAGAATGCTGCGGGTTGCGCCGGGGCCGCCGACACGCCGCCAATGTCCCACCATACCGGCTTGTGAGAGTGTGAAAGCGAGAAACGCGCCCACGGCGAAAAGCGGGATGAGCCGGTCGGTCACGCCCCCGAACAGGATGAGCAGGATTCCTGCGAGCACAGCGAGCACGACAATGCCCTGCGTGTAGACGAGCCTGCGCCCGCGCGTGGCAAAAGAGTGCGGGAGATAGTTGTTCTGCGCGATGGCGCGGCACAGTCGCGGAAAGTCAGCAAAGGCGGTGTTGGCGGAGAG
>PLHN01000541.1:0-6788 GCA_003139975.1 Acidobacteriaceae bacterium | reverse complement strand
GCATCACGATGAGCAGCGCGATGATGACGGTCAAGGTGCGGCGCGCCATGGTCACAACCGGTTCGCGGAACGCTTTGACTCCGTTGCTCACGGCTTCAACACCGGTCATGGCAGTGCAGCCGCTGGCGAAAGCCTGCATGATGAGCCATGCGCTGGGCGCCGCCGTGGCCGCCAGACCTTTCGGAAGAGCTTCAATCGCTATCGGGTGGCCTCCCGAAGCCAAAGTCTTGAACAACCCAATGGCAATGGCCGCAAGCAAGGTGACGACAAACACGTAGGTGGGCACCATGAAGATGGCGCCCGTATCCCGCGAGCCACGGAGGTTGACCAGCGTAATCAGAACCAGAATCCCAACGCAAAAACTCAAAGTGTGCCTCTGCAGGCTGGGTACGGCCGAGACAAGCGCTCCCACACCGGCAGAAATGCCGACCGCGACGACGAGCACGTAATCGATCATGAGAGCGGCAGCGGCTAGCAGCCCGGCCCCGACTCCCAGATTTTGGCGCGCGACCGTGTATGAGCCCCCGCCGCCGGGATAGGCAGCGATCGTCTGGCGGTAAGAAAAATAAACAATCGTAAGAAGAACGATGATGGCTGAACTGATTGGGACCATGTAAGCGGTGCCCACCGCGCCCAGCGGCAGCAGCAGCGTGAGGGCCGCTTCGGGACCATACGCAGCCGAGCTTAGAGCATCGAGGCCAAAAATGGGGATGCCGGCAGCCGTGCCGATGCACTCGGCCCGTGCTTCGTCGGAAGCAAGCGGCTTGCCCAACAGAACATCGAGAAAGGACATTGAAAGATTCTGCTACAAAGCTGCGTTTCTTGCTGACGCGAATTCGAGTTGGGTGTAACTGCGCAGGCACTTCTCAGAAAGACAATACCTGTTCAAGCTGGTGGTGTGACTCACGCAAAACTGGTTGAGATGGCGGTGGCTTGGCTGCGGCGGTATCGCTGCGGCGTCGTGCTCTCCGAGCAGGCCTGCGCCAGCGGCGAGATGCCGGATGCCATTGGATGGAAGAAGGCGTGCTATTCGGTGCTGGTCGAGTGCAAGGCGTCGCGCGCGGATTTCCTGGTGGATGGCGCAAAGCCCTGGCGGCAACGGCCGGAGTGTGGTGTTGGGTGCGAGCGCTATTATCTTGCGCCGCACGGCTTGATCGGCGTGGATGAACTCCCGAGCGACTGGGGTTTGCTCGAGGTATCGGGGCGTGAGATCGAAAGCGTGAAACGGTCCCCGAAAAACTTGCGTTCGAGCGCTGGATTTGAGCTGGAGATGAATCTGCTGCTGGCGAGTTTGCGGCGAGTNNAATGGAAGAACCGCATGCTGGAGTACAACCGCGGGACGCTGCCGGAGGGCATAGTGCGGCCGGACAGGGAAGAGAACTTGTTTCTCGATCCGGTGAGTGGGGACTGACTCGGGAGAATCGACTCAGGAGAATAGAAGAGCAAAAATGAAACCGGGCTGTTTAGCCCGGTTTCGAGAGCGTCGCGTTGCGAAGCGGTTACATCGCAGCACGGCGCGGCTGGCTCTGGGTCCCTCGATCGCGATTAGCGACCGGGTGTCGAATCCCGCGCCAGCAAACGTCAAAGGAGCGAAGATGCAGACCGTCAGGCGGAAGCAACTGACAGGCCAGTCTCGGGGTCGCAGGAAATGGTTTCAAGAAGCGACTGTAACCTATTAATAAATAGTGAGTTACAACTTCAGCCGTGGGTTCGGCTGGATTCTATATCCGCTTCGAATCGCAGTCCGTTGTTCAAACAATTGCACAGTTTCTGATGCGATCGGTTGTGGAAGGATGATGAGGTCTGAGGCGCTTCCGTTGGTGAAGCGAGACCAGGCGCGTGGCCCGGCGGGAATCGGCGGCTTTCCAGCGGAGGGCCTTTCAAGATTCGCGGTTCTAGCACGGGCTTCGGCGTCCCCTCGACTGGCCGCACCGCGAGTCCGTGTTTTCAATATGGGCTGCTGAGCAATTTCGGTACTCTTCGGACATTCCTGCCACCGATTGTGAACGATTGCCTTTCGGCGGGATTGCCCGGAATGTATAATTCTCGGGCACACTCATCGCTTGGGAGCGAAGTTGCGTTCGGAGCCGACCCTGAATGGAAAATGCGAATCCAGTAGAATCTGGAGACAAGCGACAGACAGACCAGCAACTGAAGAGGAAGCCCTACAATAAGCCCGCATTCCGATTCGAGCGCGTGTTTGAAACCCAGGCACTGAGTTGCGGAAAAATTGGCCGCCACTCAAATCAGTGCAAGCTCAACCCAAAGGCTTCGTAGCGCGTTTGCTTGCCCCGGCTTCGCATCGACAATCCCACCAAGTCGAACAAGAACTCCCGGCAGTGTTAATTACTGCAGACCAGTTTGCGTGAGCTTCACCGCGCAAACTCGGTTACTCGCGCAACTTTGCCCGGAGACATTTTGGGGGGCAAGGGTTGTGAAGTACAGGCTCTCAGCCTGGGCCTGTGACGAGGCGTTGTCAACGATAATCCCACTCGATCCTCCTGCGTAGTTGGGGGCTTGCGCTGTGTAGGTCGAGGTGCTGGTCAATTGCGTGGTCACGTCCCACATCTGTATAACATTGGCCCCGGTTGTCGCGAGGTGCTCTCCCATGCCGAGGAAGATCCGGTCCTTTGTGCCGTCGTAAAACTCGGTGATGGGCGAGCACGTGCCATTGGGAGGAGTAGCTATGGNNTCGACCTTGATGTTGGCGCCCATGACGGGAGTGGTATTTACAGTGCCGGACGAAGTAAAGCCGATGGCGTAAAGTGCTTGCGCGGCTGTCTGGCTGGTGTATCCGCCGCAAGTGTACAGAGTGGATCCGGTACCCCTCGGCCCGTTGTTGAAGTAATTGTTATCGAAGGTCCCATAAAACAGGACCTTGTAAGAATCGGTACTAGCTGGACCCAGAGGTACCACCGTGGGAGAAGTCAAGCTCGTGGTCAACTGCGTTACAGAGGTATGGCCGGCAAGGTCATCGGCGGAGAAAAGGTAAATGTAATTATTGAAAGCATCCAGCAACGGCCCCGGACCGGTGTACGTGTTGGTTGCGCCGGCTGCGTAGGTGTACGTCGCAACTTTAGTGAAACCGGATGCCCCAAGAGTGTAGGCGTAAATCACCTTTGAATCGCTGATGAAGAATTCCGGGGTACTAAGATGAGAATCGTAGACCCCACCGCTCAAACCCGTATTTGCCGTGGAATTTACGGTGGTGCAATAGTCAAAAGTCGCAGGAGTCCCTTTGAAGATGCCCTTCACGTGGTAAAGAATGCCGTTATCGGCACCCACGAAGGCGGTATCACTCCCATAGTCAACGTAAATTTCGGAATTCGTATTGACGTCAGCACTGGCCGAGCATCCGGAAAGCGTGGTCAACGTAGTGTAATCAATGGCCACATCGCTGGAACCGCTTCCGACTGCGACCGAACCGGTCGTCGCACTGGTGCCCTGGCCATACGCCCACGTAGTGACATGGAAAATAGCGTGATTGGGCGTGGTTGCCGTACTGTTCTCGATCCAGGCTACTTTCTTTCCGTCGAGCGAAAGAACGGGGGAGAGCAACGAGCCTCCCGTGCCGATCGCGTAAGAAAAGAGGAACGTGGGATTGGCCCCGCAATAGCCAGTGGGAGTTGAACCGGCGTAGAGGTTCGTCAAGCCAACCAGGTTTGCCTGACTGCCCTTGGTGGGCGGAGCCTTCAGCGAATACACGATAAAGTCGCCAATACTGCCGGCCGCGGTGCAAGCCGGCGTTCCGTTCGCGTTCGCTCCATAGAATGCCGGGCTTTCCCCAATCGCCATGCCATAGGTGGGTCCAAGGTCGACCGCCCAGTCAATTTTGGTGTGTTTGTTCTTCACGGGCGGCTTGTGGACGGGCCAGGGAAGAGGTTCCGGCCGCAACGCCCAAAGCTCTGGTTGCACTTCCGCAGCGCTGCCTTCGCCCAAAGCGCGCTCGCTCAGACTGGCGTCGTTCGCCGGTGCGGTTTGAATCTGGTTCGCATGCTCGCGCTTGTAGTGCAGAAGATAGCTATTGAGAAACCGCGGGTCGTTGCGTACCTTCAGCATGTCGTCGACGGAGCCGTTACGGGTGTAGATGACGTGCTGCGTGCTCCAGTCCTGGACGATGCCAACTTGCTGCTCGCTGAGACGCGGGCTCGGTGAGTCCGAGATTGAGGACGCGTCTTGCGCCTGCGTCTTGCCAGTCAACACCGAGAGCGCAGCGGCCACAAGAGCAAGACCACATACACAGCGTAAGCCAGGTGCCATAAACTCGACCCCTCAGACAAATAACACAGTATTTTGGGTAATTATACGATTGGGCGTATCCCTCAGCTAGTGACCTTTGGTTAGCGTCCTTGGAGACCGGACGTTCCAGAAGGCCTCTTCGCGGCTGGCCGAGCGGCAAGCCAATTGCTACATCTCCCGCCGGCCTTCCATCGCTTTCAGCATCGTCACCTCGTCGGTGTATTCGATGTCGCTGCCGACCGGGACTCCCATGGCGATCCGCGTCACCCGCAACCCCTGTCTTTTTAATTGCTGCGCGAGATAGGTTGCGGTAGCTTCTCCCTCAACGGTCGGATTGGTCGCCAGGATCACTTCTTCGATGTCGCCCCGTTCCACGCGCCTGAGCAGGTTGGCGATGCGCAGTTGCTCGGGGCCGACGCCATGCAGCGGCGAGAGAGAGCCGTGCAATACGTGGTAGACGCCATTGAAATGGCGCGTCTTCTCGACCGCGGCAATGTTGGTGGCTTCTTCGACCACACAGACCAGTTTCTGGTTGCGCGTCGCGCTGCTGCAGTAAACGCAGGGATCGACGTCCGTGATGTTGTTGCAGACGGAACAGAGACGGAGCTTGTCTTTCACGTCGCGGATGGAGGCGGCCAGCGCCTCGGCGTCGTCGCCGCTCACGCGCAGAATATGGAAGGCGAGGCGCTGCGCGCTCTTGCTGCCGATTCCGGGCAACTTCTTCAGTTCGTCAATGAGCCGCGTCATCGGCTCGGCAAATTTGGACATTTTGTAAATTGGTAATTTTAGAATTTTGTAATTTTGTAATCCGAACCCCCCTGCCGAGTCCAGGGGACGTTGGTTTTGAAATTACCAGATTACGAAATTACCAATTTACCAAATTACAAAATTCCCCCGAGCCCGCCTAGCATACCCCCGAGGCTCGACTTCACTTCCTGATCCACTTTTCGCGCCGCTTCATTCATCGCGGCCATTACAAGATCCTGCAGCATTTCGACGTCGCCGGCCTTCACAGCCTCGGGATCGATTCTGATCCCCAGCACTTGCTTGCGGCCGTCCATCTTGACCGTGACCGTGCCCCCGCCGGCCGAGGCTTCGACGACGGTCTGCTCCATTTTCTTCTGCAGCACTTCTGCCTGCTGCTTGGCTTGCGACATGAGTTCCTGCAAGTTGAATCCAGACATAAGGAATTTTGTAATTTCGCAATCTGTAATTTGGTAATTTCAAAACCCGCCGTGACGGGATTTCAATTTACAAAATCACCCGATTACCAAATTACAAAATCACCCTCATCCTTTCTCGCGATAATCAATAACCGTGCGAATCTCCGCTCCGAATTTTTCCTGCATACGGCGCACTACCGGGTCCTGCTCGGCGCGGCTGCGGGCGCTTTCATTGCTGGTGTTCCCCGACGGCGCCGGGCGGCGCGCTTTGGACGTCGTCTGCGCCGTGCCTCCGGGTACCACCTGCACCTTGATTGGTCTTGCGGCCAAACCGCTGGCGGCGGCGGTCGCGATGCGGCGCGCCTCGGATGTAAACGACATTTCAATCATCGTGCTTGACGTTGCCGCTTTCGCAATCAGCGAATTGCCCTCCAGGGACCACTCGGCGCTTTCCAGCATGGAGACCAGCATCGACTGGTGGGCAAGCGCGGCGAGAACGGCATCCCGCAGAGAATCGGTGCCGGCATCGCGTGCGGCGGCGGGATCGGGCCGAGGCTCCGGGCGCAAGTCCGAGCGGGGCTCGGAGCGACGTTCAGGGCGAAGCTCGGGGCGAGGCTCGGGCACGACCTCTGCTACGGCAGGTGCGGCCGACCCCATGATTACAACATTCGTACCCGATGTGCCCGCAGCGGGACGCAATATCATCGCAGGCTCAGGAGACGACTCAGCTTTGGGGACACTCTTGCGCGCTGTGTCGGCGGCAAACGGCGACACGGAACTGGATCGTGCAGGAGGTTCGCTCCGCCGGATTTCAGAACTGGCGCCGGCAGTGGACGGTCCCGACGTCATGCGTGCACCGGCACGCGCGGCGCTGGAAGGCTGGGAGGCAGAGGCCTCGCTGAGCAGTTGTTCCAGCGGCAGCAGGCGCTGCGCATGTGCCATTTTCAACAATCCCAGCTCGAGGTGGAACCGTTGTTCCTGACGATACCCGAGCTCGCCGTGAGTGCGGAGCATGATCTGCAGGTGGCGCGCCAGGTCTTCTTCGGTGAACAAGTCGGCGATGCGGGCGACGCGGGCGCGTTCGTCGGAGGAAACCTGCAAGAGCGAGGAATCTTTCCCCGCGATTTTGGCCACGGTGACGTTGCGCAGGAAGCGCACCAACTGGCGTGCGAAGTGAGTGGGGCTGTGGCCTTCGCCAAGCAACTCGTCAACCAGTACGAGAATTTTTTCGCTCGAACTTTCGGCGACGGATTGCATCACCGTCTCAAGGGCGCTCGATGGCGCCGCGCCGATCAGGTTGCGGACCGATTCGAGCGTCAAATGCGCCGCGGTCGAGGCGATCGCCTGATCCATGATCGAGAGCGCGTCGCGCATGGAGCCGTCGCC
>PLHN01000514.1 GCA_003139975.1 Acidobacteriaceae bacterium | reverse complement strand
CCGGTGGCCTGCGGGAAGTTGTAGATGATGATAGGGAGCGGAGACTGGTCGGCGACGGTGCGATAGAAGGCGAGCAGATTGGCGGAATGCATCTGCTTTTTGTAGTAATGCGGGGTGCGGACCATGGCGGCGTCATAGCCGAGCGTGGCGGCGTATTCGGTGAGGCGGAGGGTTTCAATGGCGGATTCGATACCGGTTCCGGCGACCATGACTTTGTGAGGCGCGGCAGCGGCAATGGCGCATTTGAGGACATCGCGGCGCTCCTGGTCGGAGAGCAGGATGGCCTCTCCGGTGGAACCCTGAACCACGATGCCCGCCACGGGCGTCCGCGAATAGCGCTCTACGTTCGACTCGATCTTTTTGTAATACACCTGGCCGTCAGGATAGAAAGGCGTGGTGATGGGGGGAAAGATGCCATGGAGAAGCATAGTGTCGGCTCCTGGTTGCAACCTGCCCCTTAAAGCTTAACAGCTTAGTGCGCCAGGGACGGACTGTGAATCTCGATCGCAATGGTGGGCGGATGGAGCAACGTGTTGTGGATGAGGCACTGGTGGACCGCGCGCTCCACACCCTCGATGTGCTTCGGGTCAAGACCGGCCGGGACATCAATTGAAATGTGAAAGTCGTCGAGGCGCGCAGGATCCTTGCGCTTTTCCGCCGTGACTCGAACCTTGGTGCCCACTTCGGCCAGCTTGTATTTCCGTAAATACGCGGCCGCGTAGAATGCGGCGCACGAACCGAGCGAGGCAAGCAGCAACTCAGGCGGCGTCATCCCTTCGTCGAATCCGCCGTTCTCCGTCGGCTGATCGGACGCGATAGCGTGTTGGCGCGCTTTGATTTCAAATTGAACGGCTCCAAGATGCTCGACTACGACTTCCATAATTGCCTCCGACGTTGGGGCTCTCCCCCTAACCGTTGTTAGGATTTCTTCTCGATTATTTCAGCCATCGTCCCATAGCCAAGTGATCGTAATCACAATTTCGATGTTTGTTGATACGCGGCATTCGACTTGCTGCATGCTTGATTCCAAGGCTTGCGAACTAGCCGGCCAGCCATCTGATACGCGTTCTGGCCGGGCTATTATTCGCAGGTAGGGAGCTTGGTTCCGGTGGGGTCAACGTCGCGGCGGTACTGATCCTCGGTGCCGACGAAGAAGCGGGTGAAGGGGGCTTCGCTTTTGTCGTCGACCAGGGTTTCAACTTGCCAGATCATGCCGATGCCTTTGCAGACTCCGGCGCTCGAGATGGGCGTGCGGTGATTTTTTGAGGGATCGCCGGCGGAGTAGGAATAGAAGTCGTCTCTACCGTGGCCGCTTTGCGGGTTGGACGATGTGGAGAGCATGCCGTGGGCGTCGAGTCTTATCAGGCGATGGCCGTCTTCGGTGGGGAGTGGAGGCGCTTCTTTCTTGCGGTATTCGACGCGAGTCCAGCCGGTGAAGCCCGCGGGGATGAGGTAGCGCTCAGCCGGGCGGTGGTGGAAGGCCAGGTCGAAGGCCGCGGGGCCGAAGAGGACGGCCGCGATGAAGATGGGGAGTCCGAGGATGGCGAGGGCGGCGAAGCCGCCTTTGGCAGTGGGCATGGGGGTCGGAATAAATCGTAGACGCTTTCTATCGGGCCACCCTCTCTGCATGCAGTGCCTGTAACGCCTGCACTCGGACTTCACCGCGCTGCAGGGCGGAGATGCCTTCAGCGGCGGCTCTGGCTGCGCTTAGCGTTGTGATTGTCGGGATGCGGGAGCTTACGGCGGCGCGGCGGATGGCTTTTTCGTCGAAGTAGGGGTCGGGGCCGTGGGGTGTGTTGATGATGAGCTGGATGCGGTCGGCTTTGATGAGGTCGACGGCGTTGGGACGGCCTTCTTTGACTTTGTAAACGCGATCGACCGCGAGACCGGCTTCTTCGAGTTTATCGGCGGTGCCGTGCGTGGCCACGAGTTTGAAGCCCATGTCGACGAAGCGGCGGGCTACGGCGACGACTCCGGGCTTGTCGTGGTCGGTGACGCTGACGAAGACGGTGCCTTTGATGGGAAGCTTTTGTCCGGCGGCGAGTTGGGCTTTGGCGAAAGCTTCGCCAAAATTGTCGGCTACGCCCATGACTTCTCCAGTGGAGCGCATTTCGGGGCCGAGCACGGTGTCGACGCCGGGGAACTTGGACCACGGGAAGACGGGGGATTTGACGAAGTAGTTGCGGCCGGTGTCGAGATCTTTTGCCTGCTCGATGTATTCGGGGAGGAATTCGCGGAGCTTGCGGCCGGTCATGAGGCGCGCAGCAATTTTGGCCATGGGGACGCCGGTGGCTTTGCTAACGTAGGGGACGGTGCGCGAGGCCCGGGGGTTGACTTCGAGGACGTAGACCGTGGCCTCCTGATGTCCGTTGCCGCGGGGAATGGCGAACTGCACGTTCATTAGTCCGATCACTTTGAGTGCGCGGGCTAGCTTGAATGTGTATTCGCGCATGCGGTTCAGCAGGGGCTCGGGGATATCGACCGCAGGCAACACGCACGACGAGTCGCCGCTGTGGATGCCGGCTTCTTCGATGTGCTGCATGATGCCGCCGATGACTACATCTTCGCCATCGGAGAGCGCGTCGACGTCGACCTCGATTGCGTCTTCGAGGAACTTGTCGATCAGGATGGGGCGGTCTTGCGAGTACTCAACCGCTTGTTTCATGTATTGGTTGATGGTGTCTTCGTCGAAGGCGATGACCATGGCGCGGCCCCCTAGAACATAGGAGGGGCGGACGAGGACCGGGTAGCCAATCTTGTTGGCGGCCTCGACCGCGCCTTCGGCGGAGGTGACCATGGCTCCGGGAGCTTGCGGGATGTCGAGTTCCTCAAGCAGCTTGCCGAAGCGCTTGCGATCCTCTGCTAAGTCGATCGACTCTGGCGAGGTGCCAATAATGTTGACTCCGGCGGCTTTGAGCGGCAACGATAGATTCAGCGGAGTCTGTCCACCGAATTGGACGATTACGCCAACCGGCGCGCCCGCCGAGGCTTCGTGTTCGCAGATGGCGAAGACATCTTCGAGCGTCAACGGTTCGAAGTAGAGGCGGTCGCTGGT
>PLHN01000417.1:200-3691 GCA_003139975.1 Acidobacteriaceae bacterium | reverse complement strand
GTGATGGCGCGGACGTCGAGCTCCGGCGAGTTAAGCGCCAGCATCAGGGCCATGGCATCGTCAGTACCGGGATCGGTATCGAGGATGATCTTCTTCGATGCGGCGACGGCTGGGACGGCAATCGCCATCCAGCCTGCAATGGCGAGGACGATTGCGCTAACAATGGCCTGACGGCGTGATGTTTTCAGGGATGCCTCCGAATTATTCGAACCGGGCCGTAGACTAGTTCGCAGGCGCGGATGTGTCAAGGCAGGAGACGACGGCTGCGAGGCATGACTGCGACGTCTACCCCCGCAATTTACGCGGGTCGGCACTTCCTTTCACGCCTACGCACCGGTGAGATCGAACCTCAGTGTGCGGCCATGGAATCAGCCGTTCCATCGGACCACTTGGCGACGGGAACAAAAAATATGGTCAATCGGTCCTCAGGATCGGTAGCCCCAAAAATGGGGGAGCCTTTCAGATCTGCGCCCCATGTCGCAGTGTCGGTTTGTGGAAGGAAAAACATCAGGTGAGGATGCCAGTGCTGGGCACTATCGCCCAAGTACTGTTCCTTGGCCATCATGTAAGACATTGCGCCAACGTCTGGCGTCGGTAATTCCTTCTTGTCCAGGCCCGCCTTTATGCTTGCGAACATTTGCCCCTTCGATTGTCCGGCTAATACGAACTCGGTCTTCTTGATGGTGAGTGGAAGATAAGACCGTGCGGCTGCCGGGTTGAGGCAGATGGGACCACGCAGCTTGGGATTCCAAAAGTTAGGATCGTCGATGGGGGCGGTCCACCCGCGTTCCACCAGGCACACGAAGCCATTCTTGCCTTTGACCGCGGTTTCGTACTCATGTCGCCCGAGGACCAGGACCTCGGCATCGTGTGAAATGGCTTCCGGGGCCGCGCTGCGCGCGAGCGCGATCTCGGCGTCTTGAGCCATCAGGTATTGGTCAAGCGGGGCCATCTTCGGATAGGCTGTTTCACCTTGCTGTGCCTGGGCGTACCATGCCGCGCTCAACAACACAACCAGTGCAAAGCTCATTGCTTTGGTCATTCTGATCGTCTGCCGTTTCATCGGTGTCTCCGGTAAGGATTTTGTTGGGGAAGTTACGTCACCAGCAAAAATAAATTTCCCTGACTATCCGCTCCTCCAGCCCACCAGACTGGTTTTGCGGGGGAACATTGCTTGATCCATCCATGTTGGATGCAACATCTATATGGGGGATGCCCGTTTCGCTGGCGGCTGCCGTACAATTGCTGCATTTGCGGGCAGAATGAAGTTTGCAGCTGCGGCACTCGCACGAACAAAGCGTTCACACCATCGATGGCGACCGATTCCAGCCTAATTCGCAATAGCGCTCAACGCGGCGAAGCTCCGACTGCGATTCTTTCGGGAAGGGCCCTGACGCGAAATTCCGGCATCCCTCTCGATCTCAATTGGGTGCGCGACGTGCGGGTGAATACGAGCGCGGTGGAGCGGCGCGCGCAGACGCAGACGGCGCGGCGCACGGTGAAAAAGGAATGGCAGGCGGCATGGCTGCTGCGCGCGATCACGTGTATGGATTTGACGACGCTCTCCGGCGACGATACCGACGAGCGCGTGCGACGGCTGTGCGCGAAGGGACGGCATCCGATTCAGCAGGAACTCGAGCAGAAACTGGGGATTGAAAAGCTGGAGATCAAGGTGGCCGCGATTTGTGTTTACCACACGTTTGTGGAAACGGCGCTGGCGGCGCTCGAAGGCAGCGGGATTCACGTCGCGGCGGTGTCAACGGGCTTCCCTGCCGGCTTGTCGCCGCTGGCCGAGCGCGTGGCGGAGATTCGGCGATCGGTGGAAGCCGGTGCACATGAGATTGACGTTGTGATCACGCGCGCCCACGTTTTCGGCGGACGCTGGCAGGCGCTCTACGACGAGATTGCGGCGTTCAAGCAGGCATGTGGGGCGGCGCACATGAAGGTCATCTTAGGCACGGGCGATTTGCTCACGCTGCGCAATGTGGCACGGGCAAGCGTGGTGGCGATGATGGCGGGCGCGGATTTCATCAAGACCTCTACCGGCAAGGAGCCGACGAACGCTACTCTGCCGGTTGGACTGGTGATGACGCGCGCCATCCGCGACTACGCGCAGGAAACGGGCATGGCGGTTGGATTCAAGCCGGCGGGCGGCATTCGCACGGCGAAGCAGTCGCTGGATTGGCTGGCGATGATCAAGGAAGAGCTGGGCGATTCGTGGCTGCGGGCGGAGATGTTTCGCTTTGGCGCGAGCGGATTGCTGGGAGATATTGAGCGGCAGTTGGAACATTTCGCTACGGGGCGGTATTCGGCGGACTACAGGCATCCGCTGGCGTGAGGTCGGCCACTGTTAATGTCTTTGTACGCACGGGAGACCTGACAACAAGACGTTTGTCTGTGGTGCATCGGAGGTCCCAGGTTGCGAAAGGAGATTCATGCTGCTTCTCGACTGGTGGGCTAAACGAGAGCTACGTCTCAAGGAAGATAAGCTTAAGAAATGCATCGACCAGGATTTGTCGTTTCTATTTAGTGATTGGGGAGCAAAATTTGTTCCTAACGACGCGTATTCCTCCAAATTTGGTGTTGTGCATGCCACCCTCGAAGTTGGCCAATTAAGACTAAGGGCTGTCTCTTTCCGGGATGGATTCTACATGGAGGTAACGGCGGCACATGCCCCGAATCAGTGGGAAGAAGTAAGTACCGTCATGCAAGCGATTCAAGCAACGCCGCAGGTTCCAACATATTTACCGATTTCTAAATTAGCTCCGTTGTTAAGGCTGCATTTAGGCTCCCTTCAGACGAGTCTTTCTGAAACTAATTACCCTTCCACTTGGCGAGCAATTCAGTCGCTGAAGGACCTTGAACGCCAAGAATATGCGAAGCAGATGGAAAAGAGAGTTCGGGAGAGTTGTATAACCCCGGATCGCAACATGCCCGTCGGCGGAGGCAATTAGGATGAGCATCGCTGAAAAGTTCGTAACCATGGAATATGGGCCAGCGCCCGAGGATCCCAAGGAAGCTGCGGCCTGGCTGGATCGTCACGGGCGCCGGTTTGGACATTTCATCAATGGCGCGTGGCAGGAGCCGGCGGCGGGCGAGTATTTCGAGACGATCGATCCGTCGAATGGCGAAAAACTCGCGTCGCTGGCGCAGGGATCGGCGGCTGACATTGATGCGGCCGTCAAGGCGGCGCGGGCCGCGGCGGCGGAGTGGCAGGCGCTCACTGCGTACTCGCGGGCGCGGTATTTGTATGCGCTGGCGCGCCTCGTGCAGAAGCATTCGCGGCTGCTGGCTGTGCTCGAGACGATGGATAACGGCAAGCCGATCCGCGAGAGCCGCGACATTGATATTCCGCTCGTCGCGCGCCATTTCTATCATCACGCGGGTTGGGCACAACTGCTGGGGCAAGAGTTTCCTGAATACCTACCTTGTGGCGTCGTGGGGCAGATTATCCCGTGGAACTTTCCGCTGCTGATGCTGGCATGGAAGAT
>PLHN01000417.1:0-158 GCA_003139975.1 Acidobacteriaceae bacterium | reverse complement strand
GTCAACATCGTCACGGGCGACGGGCGGACCGGCGAGGCGCTGGTGAAGCATCCAGATGTCGACAAGATTGCCTTCACTGGTTCGACCGAAGTGGGACGCGCGATTCGCGCGGCTACCGCTAGCAGTCACAAACGGCTTTCGCTGGAGCTGGGCGGGAA
>PLHN01000248.1 GCA_003139975.1 Acidobacteriaceae bacterium | reverse complement strand
TTGATCCAGAAATTCATGGTGTCTCCGCCGGTCAGGCGGACGCCATCCATTTCCAGCCGCACGGCGGCCTGCAGTGACGGGTGAATGTTCGCCAGGAATAGAAACGGCGTATCCAAATATTCTTTGGGGATGCGCGGCTGGAACTTCTCGAAAACGTTTAGTTCCGTGAAATCGGTCTTCGCCTCATTCAAGTTGTCAAGATACTGGCCGCCCCAGCGAAACGTCTTGCCCGTCGTGCGCTCGATTCCGCGCGTATCCACGCCGCGCTTTTTCAACACGGCCTCGTGCTCCGGCCCGAAATCGTCGCCGACCACGGCCACCATGCGCACATCCGTGAAGTAACTAGCCGCCAGGGCGAAGTAAGTCGCGGCCCCGCCCAATATGTCGTTAACGCGACCCGAAGGCGTGGCGATGGTATCAAAGGCTACGGAACCGACAACTAATATGCTCATGAGTCTCCAGATTCGTCGTTAGTCGTTGGTCGTTNNAAAGCCGGCGGGACGCCGGCGCTACACGTGCCATCGCGAACGACCATCGACCGACTATAGATACTTCCCAAAAATCAGCTTCAGTTTTTCTTTCGTTTCTGCCGGAATCTTTGTCCGATCCGTCAGAATCGCGTGCGCCAGGGCCGAACCGCACTTACATGACGGCGTCTTTGGCATCGCGGCCACCGCCGCCTTCACGACCTTGGCGGCATTCTCGGCATTCTTCGCCAGGATCGAGATGATCTGCGCCACCGTCACCGCATCGTGGTGCGGATGCCAGCAGTCGTAGTCGGTCACCATCGCGATGGTCACATAACAGATCTCCGCCTCGCGCGCCAGCTTGGCTTCCTGCAGATTGGTCATGCCGATCACGTCCGCGCCCCAACTGCGGTAGACATTCGACTCCGCCTTGGTGGAAAATTGCGGTCCCTCCATGCAAACGTAAGTCCCGCCTAGCTTGCCTGTGACGCCGGCGCTTTTGCACGCGCCGGAAACGAGTTTGGTAAGTTCGGGGCATACCGGGTCGCCGAACCCTATGTGCGCCACAACGCCGTTGCCGAAGAATGTGTCGATGCGATGGCGGGTGCGATCGAAGAACTGGTCGGGAATGACAAAGTCGAGCGGCTTGTGCTCTTCCTTCAGAGAGCCGACGGCCGAGACCGAAATAATGCGCTCGACTCCGAGCTGTTTGAACCCATAAATATTGGCGCGAAAATTCAGCTCGCTCGGCAGCAGCATGTGCCCGCGCGCATGCCGCGCCAGAAATGCAACCTTGCGGCCTTCGAGCGAGCCCAGAATATAAGCGTCGGAAGGGTCGCCAAAAGGCGTCTCCAGCCGGACTTCGTGCACATCGCTGAATCCGGGCATGTGGTACAAACCACTGCCGCCGATAATTCCAATTTCTGCCTGTTGCAATTGCACTCCTGCGTGGGTTGGAAATGATTGCGGAACCGGTGATTATACAAGGTTAGAGGTTAGAGGTCAGAGGTCAGAGGTAAAAACCAAAACACTATTCATTGCCAACGAGGATGCTCGAACGCAAGGGCATTTCACCTCTGCAATCTGACCTCTCCCCTCAGACCTGCTGTTATTGGCTCTGTGCCGCATCCCCGAAGAAGTCTCCCTCCGTTCGCTTCGTCGTCTCCTCATCCAAACTCTCGCTGACCAGAACCTTGTCGCCGCGCACTTCTATAACAAGCGCGCCTTCTTCGGTCATCCAGGCATGGCGCCCACGCAACGTCCGCCAGGAATCCACCGGCGGCGCATCCTCCGCAACCTTACCGTCGCCTCCAATTGCCTGGCGCTTCTGATAGCGCTGCGCCAGCGACTTCGCATAATCCGCCGCAAACTCCGCTGCCTTCTCCGGGGAAGCCCACTGCGAGACATACAACACGCCGAGCGGCCCTGACTTCGCGCCCCTCGGCCGGCCGGCAAAGTAGTATCCACCTCGCCACGCCGGATATAGCGCTTCAGCCTCATCGCGCCCGGCGTACTGCTCAACCAGCACGTCTACGTCAAACTCGCCGATGGCGCCGATGTCAAACGTGTCATATTTTTCGAAGTCCTTTTTGAAGTCGAGCCGCTTCACCGGCTCGATTTTCTCGTGCGCCAGATACGTGTCCGGTTCCATGATCTCGCGCGTCGTGGCCGGCGGATTCTGGAATGCCCCGGCAAACCCTAACTTTTTCCCTCCCGCCTTCTCCAGTGCCAGCGTGAAATCCATGCCGTAGCGGTAAGGAAACGTCAGCTCTTCTTTCAAGAAAATAGGCGCGTTGCGAAACGTCGGAGAATCCGGCCCATCCAGCATTCCCTTTTTGAGCGCTTCGCCAATCTGCGGCATATCGAGCAGCGTCTTGCCGAGCGGCAGCAGCGAGTAATCCATCATCACCACCATCGCCTGCCCTTCCACGACCGCTTCGCGTGCCTCCGACTCTTCGTCGGTATCGATATCGGCCGGCGTGGGATCGTTTTTCTTTTCGCCTTCGGTTTCCGCCTCCTTCATCCACTTTTCCATGTCGTACGACTCGTCCTGCAGAGCATGGGTCAGTTCATGCGCCAGAACCGGTTTCTGCTGCTCGGCATCAATCCAGTTGAGAAGGTTGACCGTCTTTTTCTTCGGATCGTAATAGCCCGCCACCTGCTCCTTCAGCATCGCCACCAGAAACGGCCCCAACTGAAAGTCGCGAGGCAGCAAGCCAAACTTTTTTAGCACCTCCGACGAGCGCTCCAGCCGCTTCGCGTCCTTGTCGTCCTTCATCCCCTTTTCCAGATACGCCTCGACTTCCTTGCGATCGGTCAGCTTGCGCTTGACCTCGTGCTTGATCGGCAGCCCGGTATCGTCGCTGGCGAACTTGAGCAACTTATCCACGGAACGAAACAGTTCCTTGGCCTCGCTCGGCGAAATGATCTTCTCGGGCGCCTGCTTGGCTGAGGTTTGGGTGTCGGGTGTTTGTTTCTCTGACGGCTGTTTGTCCGGAGCCTGTGTGGAGCGGGCGCCCTCGCCCGCAGGGGTTTCTGGCGATTCGCGTGGAGGCTGATCTTGTTGCTGTTGTTGCGGAGTTTGACTGTCCGATTGGGTTTGCGGCGAAGGCGGTTGGGCCCAGGCAACGCCCAGTAGCAGCGCGACCAAAACATCGGCAGCGAAGAATCTCGAAAACTTCATTTCCATGTCATCCTGAGCGGAGCGGGGTGGATCGCGAAGCGAACCGCCCGCGGAGTCGAAGCACCCCTACGGGCCACCCTGGAAGATGACGTGTAAGGGAGTTCTCACCGCACATTTCGATGTTAGCAGGACCCGGCGCCGACCGAGCGCCTCGACTCCGAAAATGCATTGCAGAAGTAGGGGTCCCTTCGGCTTCGATCAGGGCAGGCTCTTCGGCTTCGCCGGCTCTCCGCGTTGCGAACTTGGCTCGGATGACACGGTGTTTGAAGCAAGAACTGGAATCGGCCTGAGGTCAGTTTTTTGACACCTTCGCCGCCACCCAGTCGCCCACTTCGCGTGTGCCTAGCGTGCCGCCGATATCCGACGCAGTCTTCTTTTCCCGGACCGCTTCGAGCACCGCCGCTTCGATCTTCTGCGCCTCCGCCGTCATGCCCAAATGCCCGAGCATCATCGCCGCCGTGAGAATCGCGCCCAGTGGATTCGCCACGTTCCTTCCGGCCAGCGGCGGAGCCGAGCCATGCACCGGCTCGAACATTGACGTCTTCCCCGGATGCAGATTGCCGCTCGCCGCCATGCCCAGGCCGCCCTGCAACGCCGCCGCGAGGTCAGTCAAAATGTCGCCAAACATGTTGTTGGTCACGATCACATCGAAAGGGCGCGGATCGCGCACCATCTGCATGCAGAGCGCGTCCACGTACATGTGCTGCGTTTCAATGCGCGGATACTCCGCTGCGACTTCCTTGAACACGCGCTG
>PLHN01000375.1:272-3623 GCA_003139975.1 Acidobacteriaceae bacterium | reverse complement strand
GCCGAGCTGCGACAAGGCAACCCAAATCAAGATAGATACGAGCACCAGCAACGCTGCAATGGTTATTGGACTCTTGGGATGGTAAAAACGTGTCCCTCCGGGCATGACATCAAGTATAGGCTGCAATTATCTTCCAAACCGCACGACGACCCTCGCTCCGGCGGCGACGTGGGCTCCCGGCTGCGGTGATTGTTCGCGGGCTGTGCCGCTGCCGACGGCGTCNNCGGTGATTGCTCGCGGGCTACGCCGCTGCCTATTGCGTCCAGGTCGAGGCCAGCATCTTGGGCTGCTTCTAAGGCGCTACGCACGTTCTTGCCCAGGAAGGATGGGACTTCGATTCCGCCTTCTTCTACGTTGAGGATTACGGTGCTGCCGGGGGGCGACTTCGCGGAGGAGTCTCCGGCGTTGGGATTCGCGATTGAGGCTGATTGGCTCGTGGTATTCCCACTCAAGCCAGAAGAAGGCTTGGGTGGGGCAGCCTCTGGAGATACCGGCTCCCTCTGGTTCTGCGCGGCGGGGACGATTTGCGCGGCGATTGCCGAAGTGTTCTGACCTGCGACTCCCGAGGCAGCGGCGTTCGATTTGGCATAGGTTGAGGCGCTCGCTGATGTTTCTGCGGTGGCTTCGGCCATATCCAGGCTTGCGCCTAAGTGGTCAGGCGAACTTTCGTCGAGAATTTTGTCCGGCGCGTTGCGGCGCGCCAGCAAGAGCTGGCGGCTGGCAGGGAGTTCTACGTCGTGCGGGACATGCTGGTACTCGAGCACCTGTTGCACGATGCGCTGGAAGACGGGCGCTGCGACCTGGCCGCCTTGGTGCAGGCCTACAGCGGAATCGAGAACTACGACCACAGCAATCTGAGGATTGTTAATGGGAGCGAATCCGGCGAACGACCCGTAGTATTTTGTCTTGGAATATTTGCCGATTGCGGGATCGAACTTCTGCGCCGTGCCGGTTTTACCGGCGGAACTATAGCCTTCGAGAAGCGCTTTGCGGCCGGTGCCGTGAATCACTACGCCTTGCAGCATCTGTTTCATCTGGGCCGCGGTCAGCGACGAGATCACGCGCGTGCCTTCGGCGGGGTGGAAGGCAACGGTTTGAAGTCCATTCTGCGGCGGCGCGGTTCCTTCGACGATGCGTGGGGGAACGCGGACGCCGTCATTGGCAATCGTAGAGATGAGGGCTCCGAGTTGCACGGCGGAGACGCCGACCTCCTGGCCCATGGAGATGGAGGCGAACGAAATTTTGGACCAGCGGTCGACCGGTTTGGCGAGGCCGCGGGTTTCGCCGGGAAGTTCGATACCGGTGGGCTGGCCGAATCCGAAGGCGCGAATGTATTTGTAGAAGCGGTCGTTGCCGAGGCGCATGGCGACCTTGATTGCGCCTACGTCGCTCGATTCAGCGATGATGTCGGAGACGGAGAGAACGCCGTGCGGCTTGCTGTCGTGAATGCGCGTGCCGTTAATGACGATCGAGCCCATCTGGCAGTCGAACAACTCGTCGGGGCGGGTGACTTTTTCTTCAAGGCCGGCGGAGACGGTGACTACTTTGAAAGTGGAGCCAGGCTCGTAGACGTCGCTGACGGCGTGGTTCTTGAGCGTCTCGGGACGAATTTCTTTGCGATTATTCGGATTGAAGGTGGGGCGGTTGGTTAGCGCGAGGATTTCGCCGGTGTGCGGGTTTGCGACTACGACCGTGCCGGCGATGGCTTTCGTCTCTTCCATTGCGCGCTGGAGTTCGCGCTCGGCGATGTATTGAATGTTCTGGTCGATGGTGAGGACCAGGTTTTCGCCGGGCTCGGATTCTTTTTCTACGCTGGCGAACCAGCGCTTGCGCGCGTCGACGGAGATCATGAGCTTGCCGGGCCGGCCGTGGAGTTGATCGTTGAATTCGCGCTCCAGGCCGCTTAGGCCCTGATCGTCGGTGCCGACGTAGCCCAGGACCTGGGCGGCGAGTTCGCGCTTGGGATAGAAGCGCTTTGGCTCCTTTTGAAAGTGAATGCCCTGGAGGTTGAGGGAGCGAATGCGCTCGACGGTTTCGGCGTCGGCTTTTCTGGCTACCCAGCAGAAAGTTCTGTGAGCCTTGCAGTCGGCGAGAACGACGCGAGGATCGTCTTTGGTGATACGCGTAATTAAGCCGACTGTGTTGGCCAGGTCGGGGGTTTCGGTGGGAACGATGAAAGCGGAGTCGACGTCGATCGACATCGCGAGTTCGTGGCCGGCACGGTCGTAGATAATGCCACGCCTCGAAGAGAGTTCGAAGCTGCGCTGCTGTTGATGAACGGCGCGGCGTTCGAAATCGCCGTAGCAGAAGATCTGGAGATAGACGAGGCGCAGGCAGATGATGACGAGCCAAAGGCAGAGGAATCCGCAGAGGAGGTAGAGCCGGGTGCGTGCGCTGTTGGAAGAGGTGTTGGCCGCCATTTCAGTTCTCAGAAAGTTTCGGCGGCTCCGAGGAGCCGCCGCAGATTACACGGTAGAGACGCGGCTTGCCGCGACGCCTGCTGCCGCATGACTGGCGCGGCTGGAGACACTAACGCAACGACACGACTGCTACCGGCCTTACACTCGCCATAACTGGTGTGGCCGGATCGGCGACGGCATCCATGGGAATCACCTGGCCCGGGTCGGGCGCTTGCAGGCCCAGCTTGCGCGCCATAGCGTCGATTCGTTCCGGATCGCGCAGGGACGCTTCTTCCAGACGCAAAGCTTGATTCATTCCTGCCAGGCCGTCGCGCTGCGAGCGCAGGGTTTCAATCTTGTATCCGTACTCGATGGCGCGGAAATGCTGCAGGGCATATCCCATGACCAGCAGGAACAGGAGGCATAGGGCGATACCGAACATGCGCATTTCGCGCTCGCGGCGGGGGTCCTCGACCTTTACGAGGCGCGAATTGTCGATGCGCTTGCGGAAGTAGATTTCCGGCGTGCCCAGCCAGCAGGACTTGCGCCGATCAGAGGAAGCTATTTTGTGCATCGCCACGGCCGCGCTCATGAGTTATGCCACTCCAGATTCTTGCCATACAATGTTGTCCGCGTTTTCCTGGGCCGAGGCGATCCAGGGTTCAATTTCCAACGGCGCAGAATCCTGGGTTTTTGCTTCGGCGCGTTCGACCGTCGCGATTAAATCCTCGATAAGAGTGCCTGTGAACATCATTTCCGAATATTCCGATCTCATTTCCGGACGCGGCCTTTTGTGTTTGAGCTTGGCCGCTCTGGAATAACTCCACCACAGAGTTTGCTTTTCCACACTTTTTACCCGGCGCGCTTTACGATCACCGCACCGGGGGCCCGGCAGTTTCTCCGGACTAACTCAAACTTTTTGCCGCTGCTTGCGCGGACAAGAGTGTCCGCG
>PLHN01000375.1:0-227 GCA_003139975.1 Acidobacteriaceae bacterium | reverse complement strand
TCTTCGAGCGAGTGAAAGCTGATTACGACCAGCCTTCCGCCCGGCTTCAGCACGCGAGGCGCCGCCTCCAGCAGTGCTTTCAGATCGTCCAGTTCACGGTTTACGAAAATTCGGAGAGCCTGAAAAGTTCTGGTCGCCGGATGAATGCGCTCATGTTTCATTGACCGGGCCGCGGCTGATACGACGTCTACAAGTTGCTTTGTCGTCTGTATCGGCCGCGACCGGAC
>PLHN01000418.1 GCA_003139975.1 Acidobacteriaceae bacterium | reverse complement strand
CCCAGGTTGAAATCGCCCGTTACCGTCATCAATGGCGGCGCTGTACCCCTGGGATCGTCGAGGTTCACCGTAAGGAATCCCAGCGCAGAAGGCGGGGTGGTCGTGGTGGGCACGTAATCGTAGGTGGCCGATCGGTTCGCTGCGAAACGGGCTTCGTTCACCATGGTTGTCGAAATCGTTCGCGTCCAGGTAATATTTCCCGACTGGTAACGGTTGGCGTCGGTGAATCCTGACCCCACCGGCACATCGCCACCNNCCGTTGATGATCTGGAACGGATAAATATCCGGCGTATCATCGAAAATATAAACGCCCGATATTGTGTCTTTCTTCGACAGGTTATAGTCGAGACGGAAGATGAACTGGTCATCCCTGATACGGGCCACGGGATCGGCTTGAAATTCATTGCCCGGAAGGTTGGGGCTGGGCAGCGGCAAATAGTCCTTGATGTAGTTCGCGATCACTGGATCGACCGGTACTTTATCGTCTTTGTACTTCTTGCCCGTCGCCGGATTGATGAGCTGGGTGCCCGGCAAAAGTTCGCTGAAATCCCCCGTCCGCTCGGCTGGGCTTAACACCGGAATGGCACCCGAGTCTTGCCCCTCCGCGCGGCGGCTGCCTTGGTATGAAGCGAAGAAGAATAGCCTGTCTTTCTTGATGGGAAAACCGATCGTGCCGCCAAACAAATTCCGCCTTAGCACCGGCACCGCTTGCAAAAAATAGTCGCTGGCGTCGAGCGCGGTGTTGCGGAAGAACTCAAAGGCGCTCCCATGAACGCTGTTGGTTCCCGACTTAATCACCTGATTGACGATGCCGCCCGACGTTCGCCCATACTCGGCCGTGTAATTGTTGGTGAGAATCTTGAATTCAGCAACGGCATCCGGATTGGGGTTAACCACGATGTTATTGCCCAGAAAATCGTTGTTATCGGCCCCGTNNGTCATCGACTCCGAGCGCTGCCCGCTCACGGAGAAGGGATTGCCCGATCCGTCGTCCTGGTCCGGAGCGAAAACACCTGCCTGCAGCAGTCCCAGTTGCATCGTGTCGCGATCTACCAATGGAAGCTGCAGAATGCGCTGTGTCGTCTCCACCTTCCCTAGCGTCGCGCTGACCGTGTCCACCTGCGACACGTCGCCGGAGACTTCCACCACCTGGCTGGTGGTCCCGACTCTCAAATCCACGTCCAGGTGCGCGTTCTGGTTGATTTCCAGCGTGATGCCCCGGCGGACGTACTTGCTGAATCCCGTTTGCTCAACCGAAATTTCATACGTTCCGATCGGCACCAGTGTGAATAGGTAATCGCCGTCCTTGTTGGAGGTCGCGCTGCGCGCAATGTTGGTGTCGGTGTTCTTGAGCGTGACTTTGGCGCCGACCACGATGGCGTGCGTCGTGTCGCGGATCGTACCCGTGATCTGCGCGGTTGCTTGTTGTGCCGCAGATTGCTTGCCGCCCAGTACCATCAGGCAAGCAGCCAGGGAAATGGCAATGCGGGAACCAATTCTGGGGAAGTACGAGGTCATGGTGGCCAGGGGCTCCTCGAAAATATGGGCACAACTATTGCACGCTACCCTCCATGAAGACAAGAGGCGAACAGATCGCCGCTCCAGTTCCAAGGCCGATTCCAGAGTTCGAATCTGCACGTATTGTCCGCTCAAAGCGGATCGCGGTTGCCGGGTGTCTTTACTAATTCTCTTCCGCGTCCCAGGCGGCGTCGGGTGAATTGGGTTTCGAGAAACGGAAGACTCCGGTGGGCCTCTTTTCGGATTATTGACGAAACGGCGGTCACACTCACTAAGAATTGCGCTCCGGGTGGGAACCTGTGATGGGCTCCCCTCGACCCGAGCGTGTCGGATGACACAACAAGGAATTGCAAGGGTACAAGGGCTCCATGAAACGGTCCCACGTCCCCCCGGAGGTGTGCTGGTCCTTAGCCGGCAAAACCAAGCTGCGCCGGCCTGGCCCCAGGGAGCAGAGGTTGTACTCGCGGCGGCGCCAGGCCGAGTCCTTGAAAGGTCGACCCGACGACATCAAACGTCTTGACGTAGGGAGGCCCGTCCAGCAGAGTTTCCAGCATTCTCAACGCTTCTGGATAACCGGCTGAGTTATAAAAATGCGCATTCGCCTTTTCATCCCAAAAGCTGATCGTTGCGACTTCTCTGCAATGCGGGACCGCCAGAACGATCAAGTCCAGAAAGCCGTCCTGCTTTCGCAGCCAAGGCAGAATCTCCCGCTCCATGAGATTCGTAAATTCCGTGAGCGAATCCGGTTTCAACCGTGCAGCAACCTTGCGGGCAACCACTGGGAACCTCCTCGGGCTCAGGTCGGTCCTAACAAGCCTCTACCTATAACAACGAAAAACACGGGGCAAAGGGTTCGCCGCTGCAGGACTTTTTTGCGGAAGCACACGGGCAAACGTGGGGCGCTTGGCGGAGCTAACTGAGCTGTCCACAATCTCGCTGTGAAGACGCCGCATTTCAGCTTCTCAATTCTTGCTCGTTGGCACGACCAGCGACAGCGCATCCGCCTGCATGGTCATGCGCGCCGGCAGGCGGCCGATCAGTTCGCCGTCGGCTTCGACGTAGACGCGCTCGGCGGCATCGATTTGCTCGGGCACGCGGCAGGTAAGCTCGGAGCAGCTGACCACGTCAATGCCGTCGACTTTGCGCTCGCGCCATCCGAGAAGAGTAGCCGCCACATATTGCAAATAGGCGTTGCGGCTGTCGGTGCGGCACATGACGGCGCGGAGTTCGGGGTGGTCGAGGTGGGCTCCCGGCACAAGCTCGCGGAGAATGTTCCCGAAGTAGCGAATGCGCACCGCGAGCAGCTCAGTGAGCAGCGCCCGCTGCTTGTGTCCGCTGCCGTTCGAGTATTCAACTTCGAAGCGCCGCATGCGATATGTGGCCCAGAGCTGCCAGGCTTTCCAGTAATAAGCAGCCATGCCGCCGCGGTTTTTGAGATCGGAGTTGAGTTTGTAAAAGAGGTGGGCATCGACGCCGATTCCCGCCGCAACGGTGAAAAAACGCGCACACGATTTGCCGGTGAAATCCCGATACTCGACGCGGCCAAGCGGAATGCGCCGCACCGTGCCGCTAACCGCGGCAAGCGCCGCCTCGCTGGGGCGCAAGGGCAGACCAAGATCGTGGGCCAGCGCGTTTGCCGTGCCGAAGGGAAGAATGGCGAGCGCAACGGGCGTGCCCGCCAGTTCCTGAATGACGTCGTGAATCGTGCCATCGCCTCCGCAGGCAAACACGGTGTCACTGCCCCCGGCGATCGCATAGCGCGCGTGGATGGTCGCCTCATGGCTCGAACGGCAGACAGTCAGTTCGGTGTGCACGCCGGCGGACTGGATGATGCCGATGGCAATATCCAGTTCGCGGTCACGGCGCTTGTGGCCGCGGCCGGAATTGGGATTAAACAGAATCGTGGCTTTGCGCATGCACCCTGTTCTTCACGGGCGATGGACGGGGCTGTCCTTCGCGTCAATGTTGCGACGGGCCAAGGTTCCCGTCAATCTACTTGCCTTGGATTGAGTTTAGCGCAGAGAAGCAATGGGCGGGCGGTGGTAGTTGTCAGGTTCGGTGCGCGCCTGCCAGGGACTATGCGGCTCTTTCGAGAACGGTCATCTGCCCAGCCAGGTCACCTTTGCGATGTTCCATCGTGAGCGTCCGCCCGTCGGCACCTAGCGGCCAGTAGTCGCAAAAATGCATTTCCTTTGTACCAAACTGCATCCATGATTCGATTACCAGTTCATCGCCTTGCCATTGTGCCGTGCCGCGGATGGGCTTGCCGTTGAGCAGGCATTTGTCCGGCCCGCCGTTTGTCGAGCAATGAAAGAGGAGCCGCTCCTCGCCCCCATCCGATCTCGTGGCCAGCACTTCTTCCCGCAACTCCGGGTCTGAATGCTCGATCCTTATCGTGACGGCTTTCGGCATTGGCCCGAGGAACCTGCTCTTGGACAAATCTGCGATCCAGGTGCCAGTAAAACTGACGGCCATAACGCTTTCCAGATGTGAACAGCCTTGCGCCAGAACCAAAAGAGGTCTGGCCAAGTGCCAGACCTCTGATGTTCTAACGATGACAACGGCGCTTAGGCGGTGACCCGGCCCTAGCCCTGCTCCTCTTCCTTATTTTCGATGTGCTCTTTGACGGCCTTCACGCCTTCAAACCCGGCAATGGCCGCCGCGCCTTCAGCCATGATCCCTGCGCCCGGATCCAGCTTCTTCACACCTTCCACCGCTGCCACAGCGCCTGCAATTTTTTCCGCTTCGTCTAGAAGTCCCATGACCAGCCTCCATTCAACAAATTAAGGTTCACCCCGTCTGAGGTGCCATCTAGGGTATCAGTCGGGCACCGCGCAGGCAACCGTGAGGAGCGGGAATGAATGCGGATCGGCAGGGTGAGCGGGTGCTAGGCCAAACTGCATGGACTCGCCCGATAGTCCGGCGCATGTTGCCGTGGTGGAATGGCGACGTTTCGCCGATCCCCACATCAAATCTCTATTCGACATAGAATTGCGGGAGACAATCTGCTCGCCTCGGAGGATAAACAATGCAGAAGCGCAAACTTGGAAAAAGCAACCTGGAAGTTTCAGCTCTTGGCCTCGGCTGCATGGGCATGAGCTTCTCTTACGGCGCGCCAAAAGATAAGAAGGAAATGATCTCGCTTCTGCGCACGGCCGTGGATCGCGGCATTACGTTCTTCGACACGGCTGAGGTGTATGGCCCGTTCACCAACGAGGAGCTTGTGGGCGAAGCGCTCTCGCCCATCCGCGACCGGGTGGTGATTGCCACCAAGTTCGGATTCGACGTGAGTAGCAGCGATCAGCGGCCGGGAGGGTCCGGTGTGAATAGCCGGCCCGAGCATATCAAGCAGGCCGTCGAAGGGTCGATGAAGCGGCTGAAGGTGGATGTCATCGACCTGCTGTATCAGCATCGGGTTGACCCGAATGTGCCCATAGAAGATGTCGCCGGTACGGTGAAGGAACTGATTCAAGCGGGTAAGGTCAAGCACTTCGGACTATCCGAGGCAGGCGTCAAGACAATTCGTCGCGCGCACGCTGTTCAGCCGGTAACTGCACTGCAAAGCGAATACTCGCTGTGGTGGAGGGCGCTTGCAGCCGAAGTGCTGCCCGCGCTCGAGGAACTTGGAATTGGGTTGGTTCCGTATAGCCCGCTGGGGAGGGGCTTCCTGACGGGAAAGATGGACGCGAATACGAAGTTTGAAAGCTCCGATTTTCGCAGCAAGCTCCCTCGCTATACGCCCGAGGCGCTGAAGGCGAATCAGGCGGTTGTCGATCTGCTCGGCAAGATCGCCAAGCAGAAGCGGGCGACACCGGCTCAGATCGCGCTCGCCTGGCTGCTGGCGCAAAAACCGTGGATCGTTCCGATCCCGGGCACGACCAAGTTGTCTCGCCTGGACGAGAACATCGGCTCGGCCGCAATCGAACTTACGGCCGACGACCTGCGCGATATCAACAGCGCCGCCTCGAAAATCACGGTGCAGGGTGACCGGTATCCGGAGCAGCTGCAGCGCATGACTGGCTTGTGAACGGTTTCGCTCTCCGCGCAGCTCGGACCCAAGACGCAGTCGGTCAGTGCTGCCTCAGGAAAGCGCGCAAGGAGAAGAGTCCTGGCGAAGTGCATTTTCTTGCGCCGCAAAAGCGCAAGATTTTTAACTCTGACGATTTTTTCCCTGGTACTAACCCAGTTTTGGCCTTGACTTAATCAGGGAATGCGGTAAATTTGCGTCTCGAATCAGTGATAGATCGCTGCGGGTAGGGGCCGCAGTTTCACTGAGGGCCCTTCGGTTGGTGTTTAGATTCAAAACTTCCAGACGACTTCCAGGAGGAACCAAGAACATGAAGAAGAAGATGCTCATCGTGATATGCGCGGTCGTGCTGATCGGTGCGTTTGCCAGCGCCCAAACTAGCAGGACCTCAAGTGGGAAAACGACAGCCCCAGCTCCGGCTGTTGCACCATCGTGGTGCTCTCCCTGCCTGTGGTATGCGGGCGATTATGACACGAGTAACCCCAATCAAGATGGCTTGTGGAACGCTGACACTTCCGCGTACTACGGGATTGTCGGGCAGGTCTATGTCCCGATTTTGCCCCAAGCCTCTACCGTGTCCATCAAGCACGGAGTCCAGACAAAACTCAAAATGAACTTGTATTCGGCCTCAATCAACGAGGATGTAACAAATTTTGGTCTCGGCGTGTCCGATTTCACCGGAGCGGTTTACGACATCCGGAAAAACCTGGGCGGAAATCCAGGCTTCGCGGGAGTTTCGGTTGCAAGCGGTACTTGCCTGCCGACCACTCCAGTGGATACGGGCGTTTCGATCTTCAGCGGGAATTATGAGCAATACCTGATCACTTGCACCTTCCCAACACCTATACAAGTCAGCGCCGGGACGGAGTTGTGGATCAGCGTTCTTCCGGCGTTTGACGGAGGCGACTACGGATTCCTCGGGGATTCGATCGACATGCCCCCGCTCAACGGCTTTAACTCGGGCAACGACGGATACTGGCCCAACGTTATCGAATCGTCGTACTTCAACTCGGCTAGTTTCGGCGCTAACTTTGTCCCTGCAACGACCCAGGGTTTTGGATTTGACGCCTTCTCGGTAGGAGTTACCGGGGTTTACAAATAGCCGCACGTATACTCGTCGCCGGATATGGGACGCGGGAACGTGTTTTCCGCGTCCCCCTTTCGGCGAAGGTTCTTCTTGTTTTTCTTACAAGCCACATCGTAAACTGCTGCACGACCTGCTGAAATCCCTTAGGTCGATGGAGAGAAATACTCGACATTTGGCGGTTGGTGGGCAGACCGGAAAAACAACAGCATCACCTCTCGCGCTCCGCGAGGGAAAATCAGCAAGGACAAGTCAGGTAATGATTGAAGCAATCAGAAGAACGGGATACTGCTATTCACTACTATTCCTGCTCGTAGTTTTTTCTCTGTCGCTGGCTGCGCAGGATTCCGATCGCGAAAAAGAAAAAGAAGAGAGTGCCAGGAAGGCCTCGGCCAAGGGAAAGGTTGGCGTCTCAGGTTCCGTGCGGTGCGGTAAACCCGACCCTTCCTACTCGATCGATGTTCCGGATCGTCCGGGACATTCGCTAATCATCTCGCGGCGAAATTGCACATGGAGTGAGCCGCTGGTGATTCTCGGCGCGAAGACAAAGGATGGGGTCGCGACCGGCTTCGCGGAACGCATGGAAGGCGCGCTCCACACCCACGGTTTTGACGTCGACACGCTCGACAACGGCGAGAAGGTGACCATGCAGACTTCAGGGCAGGTGAACGGTGAAAAAGGTCCGGTTGAAGCCCGGGGACGGTGGGGTTTCATGCGCGGGACCGGAAAATTCAAAGGAATCAGGGGCGGCGGCACGTACGAAGGCAAGCTTGACGCTGATGATGTTTTGACGCTCAAGCTCGAGGGCGCATATGATCCGGCTGCGATGGCCGCGGTGAAGAAATAAAACTCAGAGGGAAGGCAAGGAGGATCAAGTGACGATTAAGAGAGGCGCTTTAACCGCGGTCCTGACGTTGTTTTGTCTGGCGCTGCCCGCATTCACCCAAAACACGGCCAAGATAGTGACGAAGGGGCCAATCGTCACCAAGGATGCCAAGCACGTTACGGGACCGCTGCTTCGCGAGATCGCTCCGCTGCTGCCCGAATTCAACCCGCAGCCCTTCCATGAGGTCGAGAATGGCGAAAACCCTAATTGGCAAGAGTGGAGCAAGCGCCCGTTTGTACCGGACCCGGCACTCCAGAGACCCGAGAATTCCCCAACGCAGGAGACGCCGAGCCCCGGCTTGGAATTCGATGCCTTGGGGTATGGGGATTCAGACCCTTGCGATTGCATGCCCGCCGACAATGACGGCGCCCCGGGCACGACCCAGTACACCGAGTTCGTAAATACGTTTTATGCCGTGTATAGCAAGACCGGCAGCCTTCTGTTAGGCCCATTGGCAGGGAATACCTTCTGGTCCGCTCTAGGGGGAGGATGTGCCAACGATAACTGGGGCGACCCGATCGTCCGATTCGATGCGGCCGCGCAGCGTTGGGTAGTTGCCCAATTCGACCTTGGTGGCGGCGGCGGCCCGTACGCTGAATGCGTGGCTGTCTCCACCACGGACGACGCCACCGGTTCCTATAACCAATACCGGTTCTCGTTCAGCCAATTTCCGGATTATCCGAAGATGGGTGTGTGGCCGGACGCATACTATTTTTCCTATAACATCAACGGCGGATCGGCAGAAGTTTGCGCCAACGACCGAAACGCGATGCTGGCCGGCAGCTCTGCCACCCAGGTCTGCTTCACGCCCTCGGGCCAGTTTGGAATGCTGCCCGCCGATTTGGACGGTCCAAATCAGCCGGCTCCTGGCACTCCGAACTTCTTCATGGAACTCGACCCCGATGGGTCCGCGAATCTGTCGATGTGGTCCTTCCACGTCGATTTCGGGACTCCGAGCAATTCCACCTTCACGGGCCCAACCCTGATTCCGGTGGCGGCCTACAGCCCCTCCTGTCCGGGTTTCACCCGCGGAGCATGCGCGCCTCAGCCTGATCCTGGAAGCGACGGGCTGGAAACGCTCAGTGACCGCCTCATGTACCGGCTCGCCTATCGCAACTATGGCGATCACACCGTTCTTACCACCAGCCACTCGGTGCAAGTGAGCGGAACGGGAGCCGGCGTGCGGTGGTATGAAATACACAATCCGGAAACGAGTCCGACGCTTTATCAGCAGGGAACGTTCTCTCCGGACTCGCAATATCGGTTCATGGGTGCAGTTGCCATGGATCGCAGCGAGAATCTGGCAGTGGGATACACACGTACAGGCTCGGGAGCCGGGCAGTACCCCTCTCTCGTTTACGCGGGCCGGGTCCCGAGCGACCCGCTTGGAACCCTGGAGTCGGAAGTGACGCTGCTGGCGGGGACGGGATCGCAATCAAGCGGCGGATATGACCGCTGGGGCGATTACAGTTCGATGACGATTGATCCGACGGACGACTGCACGTTCTGGTTCACCGAGTCGTATATAAAGACGACCGGCGCCAATAGCGGGTTCAACTGGAGTACGGCGATCGGCAATTTTAGTTTCCCAGGTTGCGGAACTCCAGACTTCGCCCTTAACGCGAATCCGAATTCGCTGACCGTGAAACAGGGCGCCACCGGCACAAGCACAATTACCGTTAGCGACCTCGATGGCTTCAACGGCAGCGTGACCTTGAGCAATTCGGCGCTGCCGTCGGGCGTGACCGCGGCTTTTAACCCGAATCCGACGACCAACACCAGCACCCTGACGTTCACAGTCGGAGCGACCGCGGCTACGGGCACGACGACTGTGACGATCACGGGTGTATCCGGTTCCTTGACGCACACGACCACTGTTTCCCTGACGGTCATAAAGCCGGACTTCAGCCTATCCGCGAACCCCAGCTCGCTGGCAATCACGCAGGGCCACACGGGCACAAGCACGATCACGATCAGTCCGATCAACGGCTTCAACGGCAGCGTCAGCTTGACTACAGGGACGCTCCCGTCGGGCGTGACGGCAGGCTTCAACCCGAATCCGGCAACCTCGACCAGCACGTTGACGTTTACGGTCGCTGCGAACGCGACTACCGGAACGGCGACCGTGACGGTCACTGGCGTGTCGGGCAGCCTGACGCATTCAACCAATATCTCGCTGACAGTGAACGCTCCCGTCGGGACGATCACTGTAAAACCGACCCATGAGACGTTTGGCAAAGTTGAAGTGGGTCAGATCGGGGCGGCGAAGACCATCACCGCCACCAATTCCGGTACCGCGAGCGTCACCTTTACGAGCGTGGCGGTTGGCACGGCGAACTTCAAGATCACGAGTTCGACCTGCGCGGGCTCTCTGCTACCTACCAAGAAGTGTACGGTGCAGGTGGAGTTCACGCCGGCTCAAGGTGGCTCGCTCACCGACACGCTGACGTTCATAGACAGCGCTTCCAACAATCCGCAAACCGTCGCGCTGTCGGGAACCGGCGAGGCGCTGTTGTTGAGTCCATCGTTCATCAATTTCAATACGGTCACGGTGGGCAGCACAAGCGCTCCGCAGGGAATTACGATCACGAACCTAAGTAGTTCGACGGTCACTCTGACGGGGACCTCTCTCACTGGATCGGGAAAGGGCGATTTCCTCATCAGCGGCAACACTTGCGGGGCGACGCTCGGCAACGGAGCCAGTTGCGTGGTGAGCGTGGAGTTTAAGCCTTCCGCGAAGAGCGTGTTCACCGCCAGCCTTCAGGTGAAGAGCAACGGCGGCGGCGGTGCGCAGACCGTTTCTCTAGAAGGCACCGGAAAGTAGTCGAAACTCAACTCAAAACATGGGGCGGGACTTCGGTCCCGCTCCACCGTAGTTCCAATCCATGGATTGTGCCAAACTCGCCCGGTTGGTGTTTCCAAACCGAAGCGTCGGGAAATCCTCAAACCGTTAGCAACGATCGAAACGCACGGATCGCAGCGGTCTTCGTTTTTCGGTCGTAATAACTGTCGAGAACACACAACAACGCTCAAAACCCGGACAGCACGTTTGTCCGCGGCGAGGGACTCAGTAGATTGGTGTGGGGTAGCCAGACCTGTAAGTTGAGGCGCTCAGCGGGCGTGGAGCGAAGCGGGAGCCCGCTGCCGAAATCCCGAGCGCTGCCGAGGGACCTCGCAGGTTCGTTGTATGGCAGCCGGACCTGTAAGCCGAATTCTGTCTGCCGTTGCCGGCAGGACGATCATTCCTCTGGGCCGGACATTACTGCCCGGCTCTAGCGACCTACCCGAAGGTTTGGCGCACCGAGCCAGCACGCGCCCCGCCGTCGCTGCAAAATCTTCATGCAGCGCCTGCGCCGCAGGTTCCTCTGCGGCCCATCGTCGCAAGTGCCTCATTAGCATGAAGACCTTGCAGCGGCGGCGGTTCTTCCTCCCTATTTGGTCTTGCTCCGTGTGGGGTTTGCCCTGCCCGCNNCCCGGGCGGTATGTTTTCTGTGGCACTTTCCGTCCAACCGGCTTGAACCGGCCGTCCCGGACGTTATCCGGCACACTGCTCTGCGGAGTTCGGACTTTCCTCTGTTTTGCAACAGCGACCGTCCGGTCCGGCTGCCAACCTATTCATTATAGTGCAGGTGGAGAGCGCAGGCCGGAAGGCGCTTTCTCTTACTCCTGCGCTTTGGGCGCGAGCAGGAACGGATAAATCAGCAGCGCCACGCCGACCAACAGCGGAATCAGTCCGGCGAGATAGACCGGGTGATCGCGCACGAACCCACGCAGCAGCGCCATGACACCGATGCCGATGGCTGCCGTCACCAGACCGCCTATTTTCAGGCCTTCAAGGCGGCGTTTTACGGCGTTCTTTTCCTGCTCGCGCATAAGTTCCAGCGCGCTTTTTGCCCCCTCCCCTGAGCTCTCCGCGATTTTTTTCAGTGTTTCGCTCCTGTAGTACGCTTCCCTTTCTTTGCGCCGAGCCTCGGACCATGTGGCTACACCCAAGAACGAGAACAGCGCGATACTCCCGACGATTGGGACCAGAAAAACAGAAACGCCGACGACGGTCTCTCCGAGATTGGGCTCCATCGCATCCTCCGAGTGCAGTTTCTCCGCTTACACCGGGTATGACCGGGATTCCCCGGTTCCGGTTGCATTTTCTTTATATCGGAGCCATTTTTCAAATAATGCAACCGCCCGTAACGGCTTCGTGTCATACCATTGAGGCGGTGTCAAGCGTGAGCGCCAGCGACGACCAGGCCGACGTGGAAAGAGTCCTGGCGGGCGACATTTCTGCCTTCGAGGGGGTTGTCCGCCGCTGGCAGGGGCCACTGATCAGCCTGGCCTACCGCTTCTGCCACGATCGTGGTCGCTCGGAGGAGATGGCCCAGGAGGCTTTTCTGCGTGCCTACCGCGCACTCGCCCAGTGGCGCAAGGATGCGATCTTCTCTACCTGGCTGTTCGCGCTGGCGACGAACCTGTAGCGCTCGGAACTGCGCCGCATTCCGGCGCGGACTGTGCCGATCGACCATGTTGCCGAACCTGCGGACACGCGCGTCTCCGACGGAGGCCTCGAGGACCGGGACCGGGATTTGGCGGTGCGGCGCGCAGTGGGAGCATTGCCGGCAAAGTATCGCGAGGCTCTGATTCTTTTTTACTTTCACGATATGGACGTCTCGACCGCGGCGCGGAGTCTCGGCCTGCCCGAAGGCACGGTCAAGGCGAGATTGTCTCGCGGGCGAGAACTTTTGCGCTCCAAACTTCCGCAACTGTTGGCTGTGCCACGCCTGAAGGAGGCTTAATGACGCGCTCGATTGAACCCGAGGATGACGAAATGAATTGCATTCTTTCCCGCGAAGAAGAAATCCTCCCGTCGTCGGGCTTTGCCGCCTCCGTCATGGATGCCATTCGCCGCGAAGCCGCGGCGCCGCAGCCGATTCCGTTTCCCTGGAAGCGCGCCCTGCCCGCCCTGGTGGTTGGTGGATTTGTGCTGGCAATGGTTTTCGTTATGGTCATTGCCGTCATCGTGCAAGTGGTTGGAGCCTCAACGACCACACGCGTTTCCATCTCCTTGCCGTCAATGTTAGCGCCCACCCTGCCATTGCAAGAGAACCTGGGGAATGCCGCAGGCTGGATTGTGCTGGCGCTGCTGGTGGCGCTTATCTCCGTGAAACTCTCCATGCGTCTCGCTGGCGGCAGGGCATAGGGCTGCAAGTCGAGGTCGCCGATGCCAGGTCTCAGAGAGACGTGTCATGCTGCTAAACTGATAGCCAATCAAAGCGCCAGGTTGCGAAGTCCCTGCGTTGAAAGCCTGCGACCCGGCACTGCGGCCTGAGACAAGCCCATGCATATTGCAGAGGCGATGAAGATCGCGTTCCTTTCATTGTGGGCTAACAAGCTGCGTTCAGCGCTCACGCTGCTGGGCGTCGTTATCGGAGTTGCCGCCGTCATTGCCGTGGTCACTTTCGTCAACGGCATCAACGGCTATGTGGCGGAGAAGATCCTCAACCTGGGCGCGGACGCGTTCATCATGTGCAAGGTTTCGCCGGCGACCACGAACATCGACCACTACCTGGAAGCCATGAGGCGCAAAGACCTGAACATGGACGATTACCGCGCGGTGCGGGAGGAGTGCAAGCTTTGCTCGTACGTGGGAGCTTACGCTTTCAAACTCACTGGCCATGTGAAATACGGCGAGCATTCGCTCAGCGACACGATGGTGTGGGGGATGACCCCGGCGGTTGCGGTGACGCGGGACATCGATATCGATGCGGGGCGCATGTTCGGAGAATCGGATCTTGAACATGACGCACCCGTGGCCGTGGTCGGCAGCGACATTGTGGACAACCTGATGCCGGGCGTCGATCCAATGGGAAAGGAAATACGGGTGGATGGATGGGTGTACCGCATCGTGGGGATTGGGAAAAAGAAGGGCTCGACGTTAGGGCAAAGCCTGGACAACTATGTGTTCTTGCCCATGACCTCGTGGATGAAACAGTATGGCACTCGCGACATGAATATGCGGATCTCGGCGAAGACCGCGGGCGAGGGACCGGCGATGGACGCGACCATGGACGAAGCGCGGGTGATTCTGCGGGCGCGGCGACACGACCCTCCGGGCGAAGCCGACTCGTTTGACATGGAAAATAACAGCAACCTGATGAGCATCTTCGCTGGCCTGACGGGGACATTTTTTGCGGCCATGATCGGTATCGCGGCGATCTCCATGGTCGTGGGCGGAATCGTGATCATGAACATCATGCTGGTCTCGGTGACGGAGCGCACGCGCGAGGTGGGGATTCGTAAGGCCATGGGCGCCCGTCGCTCCGATGTGCTGCTGCAATTTCTGATTGAGGCGGTAACTTTGTCGCTGCTGGGCGGAGTGATTGGCGTGCTGCTCGGCATCGGGGTGGCAAAGGGAGTCACACTTGCCGTCGGGATGCCCTCGGTGATTAAACTCTGGGCAGTTGCTGCCGGGTTAATCGTCGCCGCCAGCGTAGGAATTTTCTTCGGCGTATATCCGGCGCGTAAGGCCGCGACTCTCGATCCAATTGCGGCCCTGCGTTTTGAGATGTAGCGCCGAAAACTTGTCAGGAGTTCCAAGGGCGCCCGCCTTCGTCGTGCGCACCGGCTAACGATTTGGCGATGGTTCTCTCGGCGTCTCGGCGGTAAAAGGCTTTGAGCTAAATGCTAGGCACAAGCGAATTCGGTGAAATCATCACGATGGCGCTCGACACGATCCGCAGCAATAAGATGCGGTCCGCCCTGACCGTTTTGGGGATCGTTATTGGAGTCGCGGTCGTCATCGGAATCTCGTCGATCGTGCGCGGCCTCAACGACAACGTCAGCGGCATGATCAGCAGCATGGGGTCGAACATCATTTTTGCCTTTCACATGCCGATCACTTTCGGACGTCCTACCGAAGAGTTGCGCACACGAAAAGAATTGACTTTTGAAGATGCCGAGGCCATGAAGGACCTGCCGCACGTAAAGGCCGTCACCGCCGGGGTTCGCTATGTCGAGCCGCAGTTTGGGAGCGGGACCTATGTGGTCAAGTACGGCGACCGCAAGGCAAAGCAAACGATCCTGGAAGGAGATACCGCCTCGGCAAAGGATGTTTTCGATCTGGACATGAAGTCCGGCCGATGGTTCAGCGAGATTGACGACGAGCGCCGCGCGCCGGTGATTATTCTCGGTGCGGACACCTCGGAGGAGCTTTTTGGGGCATCCGATCCGGTCGGGAAAGAAATCAACATCGAGGGTCAACTGTTCCAGGTGATCGGCGAGATTAAGAAAGTGAAGAGCGCGTTTGGCGGCGGCAAGAATCCCGACGACAACAAGGTCTTCTTCCCGCTGGCCACCATGCGTAAACTTCACCCCGAACTCAAGCAGCACTTCATCAGCGTGAAGGCAACCTCTCACGCCGATATGCCCAAGGCCGTAGACGAGATGCGCGAACTGCTGCGCCGCCGCCGCCGCGTGCCCACGAACAAGCCCGACAATTTCGCCGTCTTCACGCAGGATTCGTTGTCCGACGTGTGGAACCAGATTACGGGCGCGGTTTTCATCTTCATGTTTGCCGTTTCGAGCGTGGCGTTGATCGTGGGTGGCGTGGGCGTGATGAACATCATGCTGGTCTCCGTCACCGAGCGCACGCGAGAAA
>PLHN01000061.1:353-2935 GCA_003139975.1 Acidobacteriaceae bacterium | reverse complement strand
GTTCCATCAGGTCGTCGAGCGTGGCATACGCGACTTCGGGCTCGACCATCCAGAATTCGGTGAGATGGCGGCGGGTTTTTGATTTCTCGGCGCGGAACGTCGGGCCGAACGAATACACCTTGCCAAGCGCCATGGCGGTGGCTTCGATATAAAGCTGGCCCGACTGCGTCAGGTAAGCCTGCTCTTCGAAATAGTCGACGGGGAAGAGCGTGGTGGTGCCTTCGCAGGCGGCGGGGGTGATGATGGGCGGGTCGGTGAGAGTGAATCCGTTCGAGTCGAAATAGTCGCGGGCGGCTTTGATGATTTCGGCGCGGACGCGGAGAATGGCCGCCTGGCGCTGGGAGCGGACCCAGAGATGGCGGTGCTCCATGAGGAAGTCGGTGCCGTGATCTTTGGGCGTGATGGGATACGGATCGGATTCGGGGACGCGCTGAATGACCTGGACGTTCGAGACATCGAGCTCGTAGCCGCCGGGAGCACGCTTGTCAGCGCGGACCTTGCCTTCGACGATGACGCTCGATTCCTGCGTCAGGCCCTTGATGGCGTCGAAGACTTCGGGCGGGACGGCGTTCTTAGGGACTACTCCCTGAATGATGCCGCTGCCGTCGCGGAATTGGGGGAAGAGGAGCTTGCCGCTTTCGCGGAGGTTGTAGAGCCATCCTCGAATGGTGACGGATTCGTTTTCGTGCTTGCCGATTTGTGCGATGGTGGAGATGGGTGAGGACATAGTTAGAACCTAGATCAAAATTTTAAACCGCAGAGGGCGCTGAGATCGCGGAGTTAAGCAAGTACCTTCTTGCCCGCTCGGCTTTGCTCCGCTTGCGGGTAGAACATTAGCTACTCGGGGCGCGGAGGCTTTGCGGAGACCACAAAACTCCAAGCTGTGTTCTAGTGAGGAATCGGGAACATACCTGTGATGTCCACCCATTTCTTGTCATCTGCATCGATTTTCATCTGACGATTGACGCTCAGCTGACCTCGCTTTATCTTGAACATCTTCACCGTGTTCTTACCATGCTTGATAGCAACATAGTCAAATTCGTTGTCACTTCCCACGTAGAAAATGCCGGAAAACAATGTCGAGTAGTGACCCATTGGGCCATTCACATATTCATTCACCTGTCTTAGGTCGGCATTCTCTGCGTGTTTTAGATCCGCAGAACACGCAAACACCGCAACAAAGGAAATAGACAACAACGCTCGAACGAACATGTTCATCGTATTTGTTTTCCTTACACCAGTGGCACGAGCGTATGAGCCAGAGCCGCACATGCGCACTTAGGCCATCTCAGACTGGATCTTACGAGTCTTCCAGTTTGCGGAATGTCGTGCTCACGTCCGCGCCTGGATTCTTCTTCTCTTCGCCTTCGATTTCGAGCAGCAGTGGCGGCGTCAGGGGAGCGGTGCGGAGCAACTCCATGGTCTGTTTCCAATCAATCGATCCATTGCCCGGCAACAGGTGCGAGTCTTTATCCTTGTGATTGTCGTGCACGTGCGTCGAGCAGATGTGGTTCTTGAGGATTCCGAAGGCTTCCGGAATGCCGCCCATCATGTGGGCGTGGCCGCAATCGAAGCAGACTCCGATATCGTCGAAGTGCATGGTATGGATGAACTCGACGAGGCGATCGGGCGTAGAGAGTTCGTTGGGAATGTTTTCGAGCAGCACCCGCACCCCGAGCGGCTTGGCGAAGGCGCGCAGATGCTCGACGGAGGTCATTGCCGCTTCGAACTTCTTATCGTCAAAAGCCTCGTTTGGGTTGCCGATGTGCTGCACGAGAAAGCGATACGGAATATATTCGGCGATTTCAAGCGAGCGCTTGATCTCATCCATGGCCTCGACGCGTTTGGCGCGGTCGGTCGCGGCAATGTTGACGGGGGGCGAACCGGTGCGGCCCCATTCGTAGTCGGAGTACAAGGGCGCGTGCACGGAGTTGAGCGGAACTCCGGAGGCTTTAAACCAGTCGGCGATTTCGCGGACGTGCTGCTTGCGGTTGGCGTAATCGAAGTGCTGGCGAGCGGCGAAGATTTCGATGGCTTGCGCTCCCGAGCGGACTAACTCGTCGAGTAAGCCGGGATGCAGCCGTTCTTTCACGTAGACGTACGTGGAGACCGCCTTGAGCATTAGTAGCCTACCGCCTTCCCATTATTGCGTCCGTCGCTTGCGCCCAGGCGCTCACCTGTTTTCGGATCGATCATGATGCACTCGCCGTCTCCCCAGAAATGGTGAACGTCCAATTTGTGGCCTTTGGATCGCAGCAGATTCATTGTATCGGGAGAAAGGCGGTCTTCGACGAGAATCTGATCGGGGAGCCACTGATGATGAAACCGGGGAGCGCTGACGGCGTCTTGAATATCGAGGCCGAAATCGACTACGCCCATAAGGATGTTGGCCACCGTAGTGATGATAGTGGGGCCGCCCGGCGAGCCTAGGACAAGAAATAGCTTGCCGTCTTTAAGGACGATGGTGGGCGTCATGGCGGAAAGCGGGCGCTTGCCGGGGCCGATGGCGTTGGCTGGGCCCTGGATCAGGCCGTAAGAATTGGGCACGCCTTGTTTGGTGGCGAAGTCGTCCATCTCGTCGT
>PLHN01000061.1:0-314 GCA_003139975.1 Acidobacteriaceae bacterium | reverse complement strand
ATGGAGGCGCGCCAGGCGGCGGCATATTTCTTGTCGATGAGTTGCGGTACAGGGATGTTGGCGAAATCGGGGTCGCCCAGGAAGTCGGTGCGATCGAAGAAGGCGCGGCGGAAAGCCTCGGCGGTGAGGTGGATCGTCTCGGCCGAACGATTGCCGGTTTTGGCGAGGTCGAAGCCCTCGAGAATATTGAGGATTTCGATAAGGGTGGTGCCTCCGGAAGACGGCGGCGGCGCTCCGATGATGTCGTAGCCACGATAAGAGCCGCGGACCGGTTCGCGCTCCTTTACTTCATAGGCGGCGAGGTCGGCGGCGGT
>PLHN01000301.1 GCA_003139975.1 Acidobacteriaceae bacterium | reverse complement strand
TTGGGACGAATCAAACTTGACCAGTTCCTCTGCATAATTAAACCCATCCTTTAGCTGGTTTATGAAAATAATTTAATTTTTTACTTCGAATAAAGTTCTACTATCAGCTGCTCGTTTACCGGCAACTGGATATCTTCGCGCTTCGGCAGCGCTATCACGCGTCCCTTGTACTCGTCGCGGCTCACTTCCAGCCACATCGGTGCGGGCTGATGGCTGGCGAAATCCTTTGCGATTTCGAGAATCGGAATCTTCTTGCTGTTCTCGCGGATGGCGATCTCCTCGCCCACGCTGACCTCGTACGAAGGAATGTTCACTTTCTTTCCATTCACCTGCACGTGGCCGTGGCGCACCAGTTGCCGCGCCTGACGGCGGGAAATGCCGAAGCCGAGCCGGAACACGACGTTGTCCAGCCGCCGCTCGAGCTGTTCGAGCAGCTTCGCGCCCGTCACGCCTGGGGAGCGGACCGCGTTCTCGAAGTAGTTACGGAACTGCTTTTCCTGCGTGAAGTAAATGCGCTTCGCTTTCTGCTTTTCGCGCAATTGCAGACCGTAGCCGACCACCTTGGTCTTCTTGTCTTTCCCGTGCTGTCCGGGAGCGAAGTTACGCTTTTCAATGGGGCATTTGTCGCTGAAGCACTTCGTGCCTTTCAGGAAGAGCTTGATGCCTTCCCGGCGACAGAGACGGCAAACTGCATCGGTATAACGGGCCAAGTTATTCTCCTTTTAGATGACCGGTTTACGGGTTTCGATTCCAACCAGCCCGATTGCGCTTGGCGGAATACCTTGGCTAACCCTTCGTCCCGGACGAAATCATCGTCAGTCTTCGGTCGTTAGTCGTTGGGCCTTGGTCGCTGGCGGCGAGGTTTTGGCTAACGACCAGCGACTAACGACCAACGACGGTCTTACACTCTTCGGCGCTTCGGCGGCCGGCAGCCGTTGTGCGGAATCGGCGTCGTATCCTTGATGGAACGCACTTCGATTCCGGCGGCAGCTAGCGCGCGCACAGCCGACTCCCGGCCCGATCCCGGACCGCTGACGCGAACGTCCACGCTGCGGACGCCGTGATCGCGCGCCATATTGGCCGCGTTCATCGCCGCCTGCTGCGCAGCGAAAGGCGTGCCCTTGCGCGATCCCCGGAAGCCGAGCGATCCCGAACTCTTCCATGACAGCACGTTGCCGTTCATGTCCGTGATCGTGACGATCGTGTTGTTGAAAGAAGCCTGCACATGCACGAGTCCGTGCGGGACGTGCTTGCGCTCTTTTTTCTTGAACTTCTTCGTCTTGCCTTTTTTCTCCGGCGCGGCTGCGCCGCCCGCTGCTGCTGGTTTTGCCATTTCTGAGTTCTCAGTTCTCAGTTCTCAGTTCTCAGTAAAACCAGCTCTCCAGAAACTGAGAACTGACAACTGAGAACTGACAACTGTTCTTATGTCTTTGCCGCCGACTTCTTCTTCTGCGCGACAGTTCCTTTGCGCGGACCTTTGCGGGTGCGGGCGTTGGTGTGCGTGCGCTGGCCGCGAACCGGCAAGTTCCGGCGATGCCGGAATCCGCGATACGAGCCGATTTCGATGAGCCGCTTGATGTTCATCGAAACGTCTTTGCGCAGATCGCCTTCGACGCCGCCTTCGCCCTCAATGACCTGGCGGATGCGGTTAACCTCGTCTTCAGCCAGATCCTGGACTTTCTTGTTCGCGTCGACATTCGCCGCCTTAAGAATGCGCGTAGCGCGCGAATTCCCAATCCCGTAAATGTAAGTGAGCGCGATATTCGTGTGCTTATTACGCGGAAGATCGACGCCTGCAATACGTGCCATAGTTCTTAACCCCTTTAGCTTTTAGCCTCTAGCTCCTAGCTTCTAGCAAACCATTTTTGGCGTTTGCTGGTAGCTAGCAGCTAGAAGCTGTCTTATCCCTGACGCTGCTTGTGTTTCGAGTTCTCGCAGATCACCCGCACGACGCCTTTGCGGTGGATGACCTTGCACTTGTCGCAAATTTTCTTGACCGATGCTCTTACTTTCATAAATCCTCACGTAGGGGCAGCCGCCCTCGGCTGTCCAGCGGAGCGAATTCCGCAGCTTATTTGTACCGATACACAATCCGTCCGCGCTTCAGGTCGTAGGGCGAAAGCTCGACCGCGACCTTATCTCCGGGCAGAATGCGAATGAAGTTCTTCCTCATCTTGCCGGATACATGTGCCAGCACCTGGTGTTTGTTTTCCAGTTCCACCTTGAACATGGCGTTGGGCAACGGCTCGATCACCGTCGCCATCACTTCAATCGCGTCTTCTTTGCTCATTACCCTCCAAAATCAACTTCTAGCTCTTGGCCTCTTGCGCTTGGCCTTTTGCTAAGAGCCAGGAGCCAGGAGCTAGCAGCTAAGAGCTTGTTCTACTGCGTCAAAATCACCGGCCCTTGCTTCGTAACGGCCACACAGTGCTCAAAGTGCGCGCTATAGCTGCCGTCGACCGTTACCGCCGTCCACTTATCGCTCAAAACCCTGGTTGCGGGACCGCCCGAGTTCACCATCGGCTCGATTGCCAGCACCATGCCCTCGGACAACTCGGCGCCTTGGCCCTTTTTGCCGAAGTTCGGAATCTGCGGTGCCTCGTGCAACTTCGTTCCGATGCCGTGACCGACAAATTCGCGAACTACGCTGAAGCCGGCCGCTTCCACATGCTTCTGGATCGCCGATCCAACGTGTCCAACCGTGTTGCCGATCTTTACCTGCTCGATGCCCCTGTAAAGCGATGCTTCCGTAACTTCGAGCAGCTTCTTTAGTTCCGCCGCGAGCTTGTCGCCCACCGGTACGGTAATCGCGGCATCTCCGTAGTAGCCGTCGAACACCACGCCACAGTCGATCGAAACTATGTCGCCCGCGTTCAGGACCCGCTTTTCGGACGGGATCCCGTGCACGATCTCTTCGTTGATCGAGGTACAGAGCACGCAAGGATAGCCGTAATAACCCTTGAATGCCGGCGTTGCACCCATCTCCGCAATCAACTTCTCGGCCGCTTTCTCCAGGTCCATCGTCGTCGCGCCGGGTGCGACCACGCCCTTCAAGTGATTCAGCACCTGGCGAACGATGTGCCCGCTGCGCCGCATTTTCTCAATTTCCGTCGGCGACTTGCGGATAATCTTGTCGTCCCCAAAACTCATTATCGTTTCTGCCCCACCCCATCCCGCCAAAACCGGGCGCGATGGGGCCCCGACGCCGGGTCACTTCGCCGGTAGCCTGCACTCGCTGCGGTGGCTATCGATCACGCCAAAAATCTGCGCCGTCACCTCGATCACGGTCTGGTCGGCATTCACCGGCACGAGCCGTTGCTGCACCCGGTAATAGTCCACGACCGGCCTGGTCTGCTTCTCATAGGCGGTCAGCCGCTCCGTAATGACTTCGGATCGATCGTCATTGCGGGTAATCAGCGGAGTGCCATCCCAGTCACACAACTCATCCACGCGAGGTGGCTGGAAGTGGATGTTATAGAGCCGCCCACAGGTAGGACACGAACGACGTCCGGTAAGCCGCAGCAGTAATTGAGTATAGTCGACCACCAGTTGGATCACAACCGGCGGACACATCTCGGAATTTTCAAAGAGCTCTTGTTCGAGGAAGGCATCGAGCCATCCTGCCTGGGCTGCCGTCCTGGGAAAGCCGTCCAGTACAAATCCACGCCGGCAATCAGGCTCCCGCAACCGCTGGGCGACCATGCCGTACATCAACTCGTCGGGAACCAGTTCGCCGCGCGCCATAATGGCCTTGGCTTCCACGCCGAGGCTGGATCCCCTGGCCACGTGCTCCCGCAGCAAATCACCGGTCGATATCTGCGGAATACCGTAGCGTTCAACAATTTGTTTGGCCTGTGTGCCCTTCCCTGCCCCTGGAGGCCCAAGAAGAATCACCGGCCCGACGCTTCGCGCGGTTTCGTTGGCCATTCCGAGCTTCTAGCTCCTAGCCGCTAGCTTCGAGCAAGACACTATTCGCACGGCTTGCTGGCAGCTAGAAGCTAGAAGCTCACAGCTGCTTTACCACCGGCGTCCGCGAATGCGGCCGCTCTTCGGCGTAAATCCATCGTAGTGGCGCATGATCAACTGCGCCTCGATCTGCGTCACCGTATCCATGGCGACACCGACCACGATCAGCAGCGACGTTCCGCCGAAATAAAAATTCACGCCCAAACCGTTCGTCACCCAGGTGGGCAGGTTCTCGAAGATGCGTCCCACCAGCCATAGGTGGTTGAGCTTGATGCCGGCAATCATCCACTCCGGGATCAGCGAGATCAGGATCAGGTACAGTGCGCCGACCAGCGTGATACGCGTCAGCACATCGTTGATGAAGTCGGCGGTACGTTTGCCGGGACGGATGCCGGGAATAAACCCTCCCCACTTCCGCATGTTGTCGGCAACCTCGTTCGGGTTGAACACGATCGAGATATAGAAATAGGCGAAGAAAATGATGCCCAGGCAATAAAGCAGTGTGTAAAGCGGCTCGCCCCACTTCAGCCAGTCCAGCATCGGGCCGATGACACGGTTGTTGTGCAAGGGCGCAGCCAGCATCTGCGGCAAAGCCAAAATCGAGGACGCGAAGATGACCGGCATCACGCCGCCGGCATTGACGCGCAGCGGCAGGTGCGTCGACTGGCCGCCCATGACTTTTCGTCCGACCACACGCTTGGCATACTGCACCGGAATACGGCGTTCGCTGCGTTCGACAAAAACAATGAAGGCGACGACGGCGACCATCAGGACGATCAGGATGACCAGCGCCGGGAACGTGAACGCTCCCCAGGCAGCGGTTCTGGCTTTTTCCAGCAGGTCGGCGACGCCGCGCGGCAGGCCGACCACGATGCCGGCAAAGATCAAGAGCGACATGCCGTTGCCGATGCCGCGCTCGGTAATCTGTTCGCCCAGCCACATGATGAACGCCGAGCCGGTCGTAAGGGTCAGCATCGTCATCAGGACGAACCCCGGGCCGGGAATGTTGACGAAGTCACCGGCCTTTTCCAGGCTGATGGCAATGCCGAACGACTGAATCGCGCTGAGGATGACGGTCAGATAGCGCGTCCACTGGGTAATTTTCTTGCGGCCCATCTCGCCTTCCTTCTGCAACTTGGCCAGCGGTTCATAGACGACCGTGAGCAACTGCAGAATGATGGAGGCGGTAATGTACGGCATGATGCCGAGCGCGAAAATCGTCAGGCGGCGCAAGTTGCCGCCGCTGAACAGGTCAACGAAACCAAGCACACTGCCCCGGTTCTGCTCAAAGAACTGCGCCAGCCGGTCGCCGTTGATCCCCGGCGTCGGAATGTGCCCGCCAATGCGGTAGACAGCCAGCAATCCCAGCGTAAACAGCACGCGCTTGCGAAGATCGGGAACCCGGAATATGTTTGCCAGCTTTTCGAGCATTACTGCAAGACCTCGAACTTGCCGCCTGCCTTGGTGATTTTTTCCTGCGCCGTCTTGGAGAACTTGTGAGCGCGAACGGTAAGAGCCGACTTCAATTCGCCGTTGCCGAGAATCTTGACGGGTGCCTTGCCATGGACCACGCCGGCTTTCTTCAGCACTTCGGGAGTGATTTCCGTTTCCCCGAGCGAGGCCAGGCGATCCAGATTCACGACGTCATATTCCTCGCGGAAAATGTTGGTAAAACCGCGCTTCGGGATGCGGCGGTGCAACGGCATCTGGCCGCCTTCAAATCCGCGGATCAGTCGTGCGCCCGAACGAGACCACTGTCCCTTGTGACCGCGGGTAGAAGTCTTGCCCATGCCCGAACCCATGCCGCGTCCGACGCGCTTGCGCTTTTCGGTTGCCTTGCGAGGTGCCTTGATTGTCGAAAGATTCATATGAATTCCATGTTTCAAGGTTTCAAGGTCTCAGAGTTTCAAGGAAAAACCCAACTTTGACGGGGCTTCACTCTGAAACCTTGCACCCTTGAAACTTTGAAACCTTTCTACCCTACTATCTCCACCAAATGCGGCACCTTCTTCACCATGCCGCGGATAGCCGACGTATTCGGCCGCTCAATCACCTGGTTGAGCCGCGTAAAGCCCAGCCCTTTGACTACTCTCTTGTATTTCAGAGGCGTGCAGATTGCCGATCGCACTAGTTTGATCTGAATCATGCCGCTCGTCCCGGATTTAGAAGTCTTAGTTGTCATTTACACACTTCCATGACCATGAAGATTGGTAATTGCTTCCTAAAGTTCTTGCACCGATTTGCCACGCAGCGCGGCCACGTCTTCCCGATTCTTCAGCTTCTTCAACGCATCAAACGTGGCCTTGATCACGTTGTGCGGGTTGGGCGAGCCCAGGCTCTTGGTGAGCACATTCTGCAC
>PLHN01000060.1 GCA_003139975.1 Acidobacteriaceae bacterium | reverse complement strand
ATCGACTACGCTCGCCGCGCCGAAAAAGCCGCGCTGGATTTCGATCCGCGCCTCAAGAATTCCGACGGCGGATCGTTCGATGCTGCCACCGGACGCAAAATTCTCGCCAACTCGCACGGGTTTCTCGGAGAGTATCGGCGCTCTTATTGTTCGGTTGCCGCCGTTCCCATCGCGCAGGACGAACAGGGCAACATGCAGCGCGATTACTGGTTTTCGGTTTCGCGCAGCCTGGCGAAACTCGATTCCGCTGAGGCAGTCGGCAAAGAGGCGGCCCGCCGCACGATTCGCCGCCTCGGCGCACGCAAAGTAAAAACCGCGCACGTACCGGTCGTCCTCGATCCCATGGTCGCCACCTCCATGCTTGAGCACATTTTCGAAGGCGTGAACGGAGACTCGGTCTATCGCGGAGCGTCATTTCTTGCGGGCAAACTCGGCGAACAAATCGCCAGCTCCAATGTCACTGTCATTGACGATGGAACCATGCCCGGCGGCTTCGGCACCTCTCCTTTCGACGGCGAAGGCATTCCTACACGCCGCACCGTGGTCATCGAAAACGGAATCCTCAAGTCGTACTTACTGAATTCCTACACCGCCCGAAAGCTCAAGCTTGAAACAACGGCTAACGCATCGCGCGGACTCGCGGGTACTCCCGGCATCGGCCCCGGCAATTACTTTTTGCAGCCCGGCAAGAAAACCCCGCAGCAGGTCATCGGAGAAATCAAGGACGGCCTCTACGTCACCGAATTTCTCGGCCACGGTGCCAACCTCGTCACCGGAGACTATTCACGCGGCGCTTCTGGCCTATGGATCGTCAACGGCGAACTCGCTTATCCCGTGGAAGAAATAACCGTCGCCGGCAATCTGAAAGAGATATTCAAAAATATCTCCGAGATTGCGAGCGACTTGGAATTCCGCGGCAGCGTGGCTTCGCCCACCATCCGCATCGACGGCCTGACCGTGGGCGGCGAATAAGGCAAATCGACCAAACGTGGTATAATTCTTCTGTAAGGCTAGCCGCATAAGCGCCTGTAAATGCAAGAACTTAGCGACATTCTGGCGACAGGAAAAAGGGGAGCTTCGCTCCACTTGGCGGACGAGGGAGTGCGAAGCCTGCTAGTTGCCGCTTTCTTGTTGTTGCTGGCAGCCTCGGCATGTCGGCATGCGGAAAGGGACCTTGTAGGAGACTATAAGCTGACCTTTACGAGCGGTCGCATAGCCCGAATCTGGAGAGCCGACCGATACACCGATCATCGTCCCAGTCTGAGCGCGATGCTCGCCGGGAATGTGAAGCGATATGCTGTTCGGGATCCATACATCACGGGTTATGCAGATACGCAGTTCCTTGATTTGTCCGCCGAGCCCGACGCTCGGGCTGGATATTTTGTCATCGATGCGAGATCGGACAGGATCATCGCTTTTGGAATGACCGAGGAACAATGGCGTAAGGAGATTGAGAAGAGAGGCTGGACCACCCCCGATTTGAAAAAGCCGCGGGTGTGGTTCTGAGCTGCAAACCGAAGCTGTGTACCCCGCTTCTCCGCGGGTTCTTACTGAGAACTGAGAACTGAGAACCGAGAGCTGGTTTTTTTATGCCTGACGATCAAAATCCGCAACTGCCCTTAACTCCTCCTCCCGGAGGCGACGGACAAGGTCCGGGCGCCGGCAACATTCATCCCGTCAATATCGAAGAGGAGATGCGCAAGTCGTATCTCGACTATTCGATGTCGGTCATCATCGGCCGCGCGTTGCCCGATGTGCGCGACGGACTGAAGCCCGTGCATCGCCGCATTCTGTACACCATGCAGCAGATGGGGCTGCAGCCGAACCGCGCCACCCGCAAGTGCGCCCGCATCGTCGGCGATGTCATGGGCAAGTATCATCCGCACGGCAACCTCGCCGTGTACGACGCTCTCGTCCGCCTGGCGCAGACCTGGAGCATGCGCTACCCGCCGATTTTTGGTCAGGGAAATTTCGGCTCGGTCGACGGAGATCCACCCGCGGCCGACCGTTACACCGAGGCCAAACTCGCGCAGGTTTCTACCGCGCTGCTCGAAGATCTCGACAAAGAAACCGTCGATTTCCATCCCAACTACGATGGCAGCGAAGTTGAGCCGGACGTTCTTCCCGCGCGTATTCCTAATTTGTTACTCAATGGCTCCGACGGAATTGCCGTCGGCATGGCCACAAAGATTCCGCCGCACAATCTCACGGAGATCGTCGACGCTACCATCACGTTGATCAATAACCCGGCCGCACAGCTTGCGGAGATTCTGCAGATCGTCAAAGGCCCCGACTTCCCGACTTACGGCATCATTCACGGCAGAGCCGGCATTCTCGATGCCTACAAGACTGGTCGCGGCCGTTTCATGATGCGCGCCCGCGCTGCCATCGAAAATATCACCAAAGAAAAGCAGGCGATCATCGTCACCGAGATCCCCTACCAGGTGAACAAGGCGAAGCTGGTCGAACGCATTGCCGATCTGGTCAACGACAAGACCATCGAAGACATTTCCGACGTGCGCGACGAAAGCAGCCGCGAAGGCATGCGCATCGTTATCGAACTCAAGCGCGGCTGCGAAGCGCAGATCGTCCTCAATCAGCTCTTCAAGCACACCGCCATGCAGGAAAGCTTCAGCATGATCCTGCTCGCTATTGTGCACGGACAGCCCAAGGAAATGGGGCTGATCCAGGCGATCCAGCACTTCATCGATCACCGCGTCGATGTCGTGCGCCGCCGCACCGCCTACCTGCTCAACAAGGCCCGCGACCGCGAGCACATTTTAGAGGGCTACCTCACCGCGCTCGATCACCTCGATAACGTGATCACCATCATCCGCGCCAGCGCCAACCGCGCCGATGCGCGCGACAGTTTGGTCGCCTACTTTGGCGGCAAGAAAATCGACATCAACACCGAAGGCCGGGCGCCGAAACTGCCGCCGGATAAGCCGTTCACCGCCAAGCAGGCCGATGCCATCCTCGAATTGCAATTGCATCGCCTGACCAAGCTCTCGATCGACGAAATTTCGAACGA
>PLHN01000173.1 GCA_003139975.1 Acidobacteriaceae bacterium | reverse complement strand
TAGCTCAGGCGCAGCGTGAAGGTCGCGTCGGGGTCGACGCTGGTTCCATAGACGGCGAAGCGCGCTTTTGCAATCTTCTCGGCGGCTGCCCGCGTGGGCGCGTCCACCCGCGCTTCGTAGTCTTTGCGCACGGCCAGCAGTTCATCGTTGATGGAAGCCGCGAAGCGGATCATGGGATCGGTCGAGGCGTCGATTGCGCTTTGGCCGCCCTTGTACAACTCTTCCCGCACCTTCGCATCTTCCAGGTGCGTTCCGCTCACCAGCTTGTGCGCCAATTGTTCCGGCGAATCCTTGCCCAGCATCTTTCGCGCGAAGGCGTCGTCGGTTCCCAGGTCCCGCCGGATCACCGTGAAGGCAAAAGTCAGCTCCAGCTCTTCCAGATCCTTATAAATCGGGACTGCCGCGGACAACTGCTGCTGCACGTTGACCAGCGCCTGATCCGTATAGCCGGGCAGGCGGTCGCGGTTGGGCTTAGTGCGCTCGGCTGCAGCTCGCACCAGTGTGACCGCATCTCCGAGCAGACCCGCGCGGAAGGTACGGCCGTTCAACAAGCTGTTTCGTACAAGGAGCTGCGAACGCACTTGCTGAACCTGCGCGATGTCGTCCCAGGCTGAAAGATACGGAGCCAGCTTCGGGTCGGCTGCTGTGGCCGCGCGCAGCTTCTTTTCTTCCTGCACCTTGTTGGCAAAAAACCGAGGATCGAGCAGCGCCTGCTGCCGCCCAAAGTAAACCTTGTAACTGTTTTCCAGAAAGAAAAGGTCGTCATTCGCCTCGCGCGCCTGCTCCGGTCCGCGCGCCGCGAACACCTCCAACTCTCCGCGCCGCTCCGCGACTTCCGGAATCCGGTTGGGATAAAGGACGTCGCGCTCGAAAGCCAGTTGTGCTTCTGTCAATTCACGGAACGTGCCGCCGGGGTTTCCGGACACGAAAACCAGATCGCCGTCTTTGGTCCCGTTCGCACTCCAGTGCAGATAATCCTTGGTGACGGCGGGCTTGTCTCCCTCGTACGCGCGCAGCACGCCGATGTCGTAATCGAAGCGCGGAAAGTTGAAATTGTCGGGGTCGCCGCCGAATTGCGCCACCGAAAACTCCGGCGCAAACACCAGGCGCACGTCGTTGTAGCGTTTATAGCGGTAGAGATCGTAGATCCCGCCGTGGTACAGGGAGACCACGTCGCAGCGCACGCTTTTATCCGGTCCGCAGCTTTGCTGCAGTTCCGCTTCTTTGGCATGGAGCGCTTTGTTGGCCTCGTCGCCGGTCTTTCCGGCCATCGCGTCAAGCACATCCTTAGTCACGTCGCGAATCTCAACCAGTTGATCGAGCTCGAAATCCGGGCACTTCTTTTCCTCGGCAGGCGTCTTCGCGGAATAGCCGTTTTCCTGAAAATTCTGCTGCGGGGTAGAAAGTTGCTCCACGCAGTCGACCACGCAATGGTGATTCGTCATCACCAGTCCCTGGGGAGAAATAAACGAAGCCGAGCAACCGCCAGCGATTCGCAGCGACGACAGGCGCACGTGGTCAAGCCAGTCCTGCGAAGGCGTGAAGCCGTACTTTGTCCCCACCGTCTTCGAGGGAAAATTGTCAAAAGTCCACATGCCTTCGTCAGCTTGGGCAACGAGTGTAAACATCAGACAGACTGCCAGTAATGCCGCGAGCGTAGCCGCGCGCTTAGATAGATTGCTTGTCATCATTGCATTCCTTTTGGATTGGTAGATTAAGACCCGCCATCGGCGGTATCGCGGCGCGACAGCGCCAGACGCGCCTTCTGCCAGCGCGTTTACCAGTGACATCATCAACCCGGCTGGAGACCACCGTCAAGGAGATGGGAAGAAAAGTCCTGACATAACAAAACGCGGGAAGGATCGCTCCCTCCCGCGCCGTGTCTCTCTTTTGATGAAGCTGTTTACACCAGGCCCTGATCGAGCATGGCATTCGCGACCTTCAGGAAGCCCGCGATGTTCGCGCCGTTCACGTAGTTGCCTGGCGTGCCGTACTTCTCGGCAGCTTCGAGGCTTTCCTTGTGAATGGAGATCATGATCTTGTGCAAACGATCATCCACTTCCTCGCGTGTCCAGGCAATGCGCATGCTGTTCTGCGACATTTCCAGTCCAGACGTAGCCACGCCGCCCGCATTCGCAGCCTTGGCCGGTCCATAAAGCACCTTGTGCTCCAGGAACAGCTTGGTCGCTTCCAGCGTGCTCGGCATGTTGGCGCCTTCGCTCACTACCTTCACGCCATTCTTAATGAGGTTCGCCGCGTCTTTCGCGTTGATCTCATTCTGCGTGGCGCTCGGGAACGCGCAATCGGCCTTGATGTTCCAGAGCCAGTTGTGGTCGAGCTTCGGGTCCACCTTGTTGAACACGGCCTTCTTGAATTTCTCCGTGTACTCCTTGATGCGGCCGCGCCGGTTGTTCTTCAGATCCATGACGTAGGCCAGCTTCTCGCGGTCAATGCCGTCGGCGTCATAAATCGCGCCGTCGGAATCGGACAACGTAACCGGCTTCGCGCCCAGATCCAGCAGCTTCTCAACCGTGTATTGCGACACGTTGCCGCTGCCCGAAACCAGACATACCTTGCCTTCCAGCTTGTCTTTCTTCGTCTTCAACATTTCCTGCGCGAAGTATACGCAGCCATAGCCGGTGGCCTCCGGACGAATCAGAGAGCCGCCCCAGGCCAGACCTTTGCCCGTGAGCACGCCGGTGAATTCATTCCGCAGCCGCTTGTACTGCCCAAACATGAAGCCGATTTCGCGNNACGCCGATGTCGCCGGCCGGTACGTCCGTGTCCGGCCCGATGTGCCGGCACAGCTCGGTCATAAAGCTCTGGCAGAACCGCATGACTTCGTTGTCGCTCTTGCCCTTGGGATCGAAATCGCTCCCGCCCTTGCCGCCGCCCATGGGCAGCGTGGTGAGCGAATTCTTGAACACCTGTTCGAACGCCAGGAACTTCAGAATGCCCAGGTTCACCGACGGGTGGAAACGCAACCCGCCCTTGTATGGCCCGATCGCGCTGTTCATTTCAATTCTGAAGCCGCGATTTACCTGCACCTTGCCCTTGTCGTCAAACCAGGGCACACGGAACATCAACACTCTTTCGGGCTCCGTAATGCGTTCCAGAATCTTTGCTTCCTGGTACTCCGGGTGGCGCTCCAACACGAGCCGCAAGGACTCCAGCACTTCCAGCACGGCCTGGTGAAATTCCGGCTCTGCCGGGTTTTTGGCTTTTACGAGGTTGAGAATCTGACTGATATAGTCCGCTCCGACGTTCTTCTTGGGCGGTTCCATTACTGCACTCATAGGCTTGCCTCCGAGTTTGTATTTAAGGAACGATTTGTCCGAATTTTGCTAAATAGGACGCCGCTGAAAATGCGGCTGTAGCTATTGGATGCCGGGTGGGGATGCTCTGCCGTGATTCGTGTCACCCGATCTGGTGATGATTGGGCGCACCGCTTGTGCTTTGAACACGGTTAACCTTGCAACTGCCCATAGGGGCAGCTTTTAGCCTACGTCTTGCCCCCTGGTTTTACAACCGTAACTCGCGCGGTAACCAGCGGGCATTTTCCCTTCCGCCGGCCGCCAACCCAACCCTTACGCGCACCGCGTCATCCTGGGCGAAGCTGGGCTCTCCCCGCGCGCGCTCTTGACGCGTTGCGGTGAGGAGCGAAGGACCTACTGATCGGGCGGCGCCACAGGCGCGGCAGCAATTACAGAGGCCTCTCGCTTCGGTCCGCATGACACGAGTCAAACGAGTGCTTTAGAAAAGCATTCTATGTTTGCTACTTCACATGCTTCGGGGAGGCTCTGGTTAACACCGCCAGCAGCCGCGCCGCCGACGCCGGAGCCTTCACTTTCCCTTCCCGCACAATTTCCTTCGCGCTCAGTTCCTTGCCATAGAGCGCCTTGTTCGCCCCATCGTCCGACCGCATCGTCGATCCCTCCAGCGATACGCCGGCAAACAGCCCCTGCGCGCGAGAGTAGGAAAGAATTTCCGCCTTCATCACGACGTCGGTCTCCGCCGATGTGTCGCGTCCCACCGGCCCCGCCGCCGCCGACGCGTCCGCGCCCAACTTGACCTTGCTCGACATGATCGAGTTCGCGCCCGATTCGTTCATCACCAGCAGCACAAAGTCCGTCTCTTGCGCTCCAATCTGAAAGCCGAAGCTGCCGCCTTCCAGCGCGAACATCGCCGGCGCGCTCCACGATCCTGTAAACGCCGCGCCTCTCCGGCAGGTCACCAGGCCCCGCCCGTAGCTTCCTCCTACGATGAACGCCGCCTTCTTCACCGACGGATAAATCACCACGCAGTCCGCCTTATTCAGCAGATCTTTCGGAATGCCCTTGTCCGGTGTCGCCAGAATCTCCTTCATCACGTTGGCCGCCGCCTCAATTCTCTCGGTGTCCTTCATCTCTTCTTTCTTCTCGTCCGCAAGAACGGGCAACGCGCACGCAGCCATCAAAACGAGCAGCAAAATGTTCTTCTTCATAACCTCTCCTGTTTGTGGATTTTCGAATGACTAGAGCCTGTTGCGCCCAGCCGATTCCGCGAATCGGCAAGATTAAAGATAAAAACGATCCCACGACAGCAGGCAACTCGATCCCAGATTTCCGACACTATCATGCCCTTCGTGAGCGAGGCAAACCGGTCGGCTGCGATTCGCTTTCTCTTGCCCGTCTCGCGAGCAAAACGCGCCAACCGCCTCCCAGATCCCGTCTATTGCCATACTCAATCCCGCGGGATTACCATTACCCAACGCTCGCAGTGGGATTTCATCACCACATCTTTACACCGCACGCTTAGGAGGACATATGGCCACGACACTCGCTCCCGGAATTCATCCTCAGGTCGCCGAATTCCTGGACAAACCGCGCAAAATGCTCATCGACGGCAAGTGGGTGAACGCCGCGTCGGGCAAGACTTTCCCCACCTACAATCCCGCGACCGGAGAAGTCCTGGCCAAAGTCGCCGAAGGCGACAAGCAGGATATCGACGCCGCCGTAAAAGCCGCCCGCAAGGCCTTCGACAGCGGTCCATGGTCGCGCATGACCGCTTCCGAGCGCGGCCGCCTGATCTGGAAGCTCGCTGACCTGCTCGAAGAGCACACCGAGGAATTCGCCACCATCGAAACCTTAGACAACGGCAAGCCGTTAACCGTTGCCCGCGCCGCCGACGTTCCTCTCGCCGTCGACATGTTCCGTTACATGGCAGGATGGGCGACCAAGCTCGAAGGCACCACCATCCCGATTTCCGTTCCCTACACGCCCGGCGCCTTCTATCACGCCTACACGCTGCGCGAGCCGGTTGGAGTCGTCGGCCAGATCATCCCGTGGAATTTCCCACTTCTCATGGCTGCCTGGAAACTGGCTCCCGCGCTCGCCGCCGGATGCTGCGTCATCCTCAAGCCTGCCGAGCAAACGCCGCTCTCCGCGCTGCGTCTGGGAGATCTGATCAACGAAGCCGGATTTCCCGACGGCGTAGTCAACATCGTTCCCGGCTACGGAGAAACCGCCGGAGCCGCGCTAGCCGCGCACGACCTGGCCGACAAGATCGCTTTCACCGGATCGACCGAAGTCGGCAAGCTCATCGTCCACGCTGCCACGGGCAACCTTAAGAAGGTCTCGCTCGAACTCGGCGGCAAATCGCCGAACGTGGTCTTCAAGGATTCCGATCTCGACGGCGCAATCTCCGGCTCGGCCAGCGCCATCTTCTTCAAT
>PLHN01000489.1 GCA_003139975.1 Acidobacteriaceae bacterium | reverse complement strand
GCTGACGCAGGCGCCCAACGACTCGCAGGTCCGCGAAGCCCTGATATATGCGCTTGAAAACGATACCAACCCGGGCGTGCGTCTGAAGGCGCTCGACGGGTTGAGCGCCTACGTGCGCAAGGATGCGACGGTCCGGGATGCGGTTTTACGGACGGTGGCTGCCGACGCCAGTTCGGGCGTGCGTCTGCAAGCTTTGCGGTTAGTCGAACCGATGAAAGCGGATAGCAATGTGCGCGCGGTATTGACGCGCCTCGCCGAAACGGATCAGAACGCCTCGATCCGTTCGCAGGCGAAGCTCATGTTGGCGCAGACGCCAGAGATGGATTAATACAACGTCGTTGGTCGGCGGTCGCTGGCAAAAGCTTCCGGCCTGCGATGAGTTCCGAACGACGAACNNTCGACGAACGACGAACGACCAAGTAAGGAGACATTCATTGAAGTACGCAATCAAATTCGCTGGCGTCGCCATCGCCGCCGTCGCGCTGGTTTCGCTCGCTCTGGGCCAGGAAGGCAGGATCTACCGGGAAGGCGGCGACTGGGTCCAGGAAGTAACGGGCAACCTAAGCGGAGCGAAAAATCTTCGGGTCAAACTTGATACCGGTTCGGTAAAGGTGCTGGGCGGATCGCAGGCAGACATTACATTCGTTATTCATCGTCGCGCGTATACCGGAAGTGAGGAGCGAGCCCGCCGTGAGTTTCAGTCAAATCGCATCACTACGATCGTCAAGGGCGACACGGCATGGATTGTCGCCGAGGGTGGCAGTCACAACCGAAAATGTTCCGACGAACTGATCGTCAATGTCCCAAAGAACACCGACCTCGCCAGGATTGAAACCGGCGGCGGCAGCGTGAACGTCGCCGCGATTGCCGGGCGCACGGAGATTGAAACCGGCGGTGGATCCATTCGCCTCGATGACATCGGCGGCGGCGTGAAGGCGGAAACCGGCGGCGGCACCATCGACGTTGGCAATGCCGGAGGCGATGTGTCCCTCCAGACAGGCGGGGGCAATATAAGAATCAATTCCGCCAAGGGAGACGTCAAAGCAGAGACCGGTGGCGGCAGCCTGGACCTGGTTTCGGGCCAGCAAGGCGCTGTGCTGGAGACCGGCGGTGGCAGCATCCGGATCGAAAAGTGCAATGGCCACGTAAAAGCGACCACCGGTGGCGGCAGCATTGACCTGGGCGAGATTGGCGGCCCGGTCGAGATCGAGTCCGGAGCGGGCAGCATCCGCCTCGGATCGGCCAAGGGGCGCGTTGAGGCCCAAACCGGCGGCGGCAGCATTCAGCTGAATGGCGCGACGTCGGTGAAGGCGGAAACCGGCGCCGGCGGTATCACGGTGAAGCTGGTATCGTCATCGGACGTGCGCACCAATTCCACGCTCGAAACTTCGGCCGGCGATATCACGGTTTATTTGGCGAATGATCTTCCGATCACGGTTCGGGCCGAAATCGAAATGGCCAGCGGCCACAAGATTCGTAGCGACTTTAACGATATCCATATTTCGGGTGAGCGCGGAGGCTGGCCCGGCCCGCAGGCCGTAACGGCGGAAGGTCAACTCAATGGCGGCGGTCCTGTGCTGAAGGTGAGAACAAGCTCGGGAAACATCACCTTCCTGCGCGCCTCCCGCTAGCGCGGTGTTGCGCGTGATTTTGGGTGGCGCAGCGCTTCAGCGCTGCGATAAGGCTGGCCGCTTCATTAGCGGCTTTAGCCGCCGAGGTCATCAATTGTAGGATGCCGGCAACTTTGAAAGTTCGTGAGCAAGGAACCCAGATCCAGGAGGACTTATGTTACATCGCTTCCTGCTTTGCATAATGTTCCTATCGCTGGTGGCCAGCGCCCAGCCGGACGAACGAGCGACGGATGGGAACGCCGAGAGCTGGAGCTTCGGCTACGGGTCGGACGAAGGCGGCAGCGGGTCCTCGTACATGGGTGTGGACATCGCCGACGTCAGAGCCGAACGGCTCTCCGAATTGAAACTCAAGGAGGAGAAGGGCGCCGAGATCACCATGGTCGATGAGGATGCGCCCGCGGGCAAAGCCGGCCTGCGCGAGCATGATGTCATTCTCAGTCTGAACGGCGCCGCCATCGAAAGCGCAGCCCAGTTGCGCCGGATGATCAAGGAAATTCCGCCTGGGCGCGTGGTCACGCTGGGCATCAGCCGCGACGGCCAGCCGCAGACCATCAAAGTGCAACTCGCCGATCGCGCCAAGTCAAAGAACTGGCAGCCAAACGCGCACGAGTTCAACTTCAAGATGCCGGAGTTCCCCCAGCTTCCCGACTTCGATCTTCCCGTGACGGTCGTGATTGCGCATTCCTCCCTGCGCAGCGGACTGATGGTGGAAAACCTCACCCCGCAGTTGGGAGAATTTTTCGGCGTCAAGGACGGCAAGGGCGCGCTGGTCCGTTCGGTCGAAAAAGGCAGCCGCGGCGAAAAGGCCGGGTTCCATGCCGGCGATGTGATCGTCAAGGTCAATGACCAACTGGTGCACGANNAGATTTCACGCATGCGCTGCACGGATCCGCAAAAGGCGCCGCCGCGGTGACCATCATGCGCGACAAGCACGAGCAGACTCTCACCCTGACCCTCCCGGAGAAGAAAGATTCCGGCCACCTTTTCGAAAACACTTTGGAGATCCCCGACTTCACGGCGGAGACCCAATTGGCAATCAACGGTGCGGCGGGCGAAATGGCACGCCTGGGTCCAGAAATGAAAGATCTCCAGCGTGATCTCCAAATCTCCGCCCAGTCCCAGAAGAGGGCCGAAGAGAACTTCTGCCAAGCTGGAAAGGACTTCCAAAAGCGGATGGAAGAACAGCAGAAAAAAATGAAAGAGCGTGAGCAGACAATGCGCGACCGCCAGGGGAAGCTACGCCGCGAATTAGCGAGGAATTGGGCAGAAATCTGACGCTAATTCCCGCCCAGACCCGTCAGCGATTCCAGTGCCGGGTTACCTATGTCATTTAGGGCATTAACCCCGTCTTAGGATGGCCACATACCACCTAAGTGCATCACCCGCTGGTTACCTGTCGCAGATGGCCAAGTCCCGATAATCTGGGTCGAGATGGCTTTCCGCGCCCTGTTGTTTTCAAAAGGTCCCGATACGAATGCAGCGCTGACGGCGGCGTGCCAAAGCGCAGGCATCCACCTCGAAATCTGCGAGGACATTTTCGCCGCAATCGAGAAAGGGACCAAGCAGCCGTTTTCCTGCGTGCTCGTGAACTGGTCCGACCAGCCCGAGGCCGGTTTTCTGCTCAAGCGCACCCGCGAATCAAAACCCAACCTCAACACAGTGGCCATCGCCATCGTGGAGCGCGATCCCACCGCTGCGGAAATGCGCGACCACCGGCTGAGTCTTCTGATCTATCGGCCCATTGCACCCCAGGAAGCCCAGGAAGTGCTCGCCAAAGCCAGCGAGAAAATGCCGCAGGTCAGCGCGGAAAATATACCGCAGAAGCCGAAGCCATCCGCGCAATCCGAGGGCGCTCCAAGTGCAGCAGCAGCGCCGGTTCTGCCTGAACAAAATCAGAATCACAAGGAAGCAACAACATATGCTGCGGCCAGCGCGGCGGACGACGCAGCCGGTGCCGACTTGGAAGCCGGCGAAGAAGAAATTCAGCCCTCCTCGTCTCTGTTCTCTTTTCCCACAGCCTGCGCCGCAGTGCTGGTGCTCGGCATGGCCTATTGCCTGTGGAACGCCCGCGATGCGATTTCGTATCTGGCGCACACGCGGGAAAACCGGGCAAACATTTTCAAGCAATCCATCGCCGCGATTCTCGGAGGTAACCGCTCACCGGCGACCGGAGCCGTCGCCGACTTACCGCCGGATGATCCGTACTTCAAACGCAGCGCCGGGGACTCCGACAGCCATCCGAAGCTCGGCGTTGTCTCAAGCGACGCTGACGTGGCCGACTCGCGCGTGCCATTGCGCATTCCTTCTGATTTTCCCCTGCCCACGCCCATCTACGAGCAGCCAGCGCCGGTCAAAGCCGCACGCGGTGGGGTTCCTGACAGCCTGCGCGGTTCGGCTCCCATGCCGCCGCCCGTGGTGGTAACGGTCAATCCGGCGCAGATGATGCCGGTCTCCAGCCCCGCGCTGCCAGCCTTCTCCACGCAGCAATCCAGCGAGCCGGTAGCCGTAAGCGAGGAAGCGGAGCGGGCGCTGCTGGTCTACAGCGTGAATCCCGCCTATCCGCCCGAAGCCCAGACTCAGAAACTGCACGGCCCCGTCGTCCTGCAGGCGATCATTGGCCGCGACGGCAGCGTCGAGGACTTGAAGATTGTCCGCGGCTCATTCGTTCTCTCAAAAGCCGCGATCGCTGCCGTGAAGCAATGGCGCTTCCAGCCCTACATGGTCGGCGGCCATCCCGTCCAGACGCAAAGCTTCCTCACCATCAACTTCAGTTCTCCGACCAGCTAGAGCATCTCTGATTCAGTGTGCCGCGGACCTGCCCTGAGCGTAGTCGAAGGGCCCTCGCCCGCGAAAAACCGGCGATTGACAGCAGTCCTCGCCCCTTGAAGATACGCACCGCAGTCTAATCAGTGATGCTCGCCCTCATCACTCGCGGCCCCTGGCGCGCCGCCCGCTTGCTTCCAAAAGTCCTGCACCGCCGGAGGCAACTTCTCAATCCGTGACAGAAACGCCGTCACCTTCCACATATCGGTTTCCGAGAGCGTCTTGTCCCACGCCGGCATGCCCGTATAGCGAATGCCGTTGTGAATCACGTAGTAAATGTGCCACTCCGGATCGTCGTCCGGATCGAGAATGAGATTCGGTGGCGGCGGGTAGAGCGACTTCGCCAGCGTCGAAGGCTGCCGGTCGATCCCGCCATGGCACAGCGCGCAGTTCATGGTGTAGATCTTCAAGCCCGCGATCAGATTCTCGTCTGTAGGCGGCACAGGATTATTTTCGTGCGGAGCATGCCGCTCCACCGAATTATCGAGCGCGCTCATCGCCATGTGGCGTTCCCAATCCGGCGGCTGCTTATTGGCCCTGGTCGGCATGAACCCAAGCAGCGCCAGCCCCGAGCCGACAATCAGCAGAACAACAATGGTGAGAACAATCCCCAGAATGAAATTACGCATGACAGCCCCCAAGCTATTCCGAACCGCGCCGCCGCAAGAGATCGCGCATCAAGGTTCGGCCCCAGGATTCGCGGCGCCAAAGATTCGGCCTGCGTCTATATATAACAGGAGTGCCAGCGCACCACGTTGAAATGCTGGCTTTGTCCTAAGCCGGACAAGCCGAAATGCTTAGCCCCGAAGCGCCTAAGGCGAGTCGCTACGCCGAAACTTCAGCGTAATCAATGTTTCCATAGATGGGTTACTTTTCCCTCCTCCTCAATCACGTCGCCAGGCTGGACTCCTTCTGGACAACTTCCTACATACTTCTCATCCTGGATCATCGTCGAGTTACCCCCGCCCAGTCCCGTCCAGAGCGAACCGCTCGACTCGGTGTGGATCGCTGTATCGCCCTGAAAGCTGCTCGTTTCCTTCGAATCCATAATGATCGTCCCGTGCATCACGCAATGCATTTCGCGGGAATACTTGCCGTCCCGGAAGCTTTCGCTGATCGTGGTGCAGCCCCTGTCCTTGTTCCCCTTTTCCTCAACAGATCGCGCATATTCGTCAAAGGCATGACTGCGGCAGATCTTTTGGCTTGACTCGGTCGTCTTGCTCGTCTTGTTCCCGGATTCGTCGTTCCCAGCGGTTGGGATAGTCTGCATGTGAATTGACCACAGTCCTTCCTTCCGTTCCGGTTGGTCGACTGCATGGGCGACGCCGATCGGCAACAAGAATGCCGCGGCCGCAGAAACCAGCATTTTCTTCATCTTCTTTCCTCCTTCGTTCGTCGCCCATTTCGACTGACTTGATATAGCGATTCGATCAGTCGGAATTACAGAAGCTATTTGGATCAATATACTCGCCGGAGCGGCGATCCACGCACGAAGTGAAAGCGTCGTCAGTACGCCCGCAGCCGCCGCGCCTCCCGCACCACGTCGCTAACTTTGGGCAAAAAGAATTCCTCCAGCGGAGGAGAAAACGGCACCGGCGAATCCAGCGACGCGATCCGCACAATCGGCCCATCGAGCGAGTCGAACGCCTCCTCATTAATAATCGCCGCCACTTCGCCCGCCAGTCCGCCGGTCCGCGCGTGCTCATGCAGAACGATGACCTTGTTCGTCTTCTCAACGGTCGTCCGAATCGCCTCGCGATCCAGCGGCGAAACCGTTCGCAGATCCACGACCTCAATCTCAATTCCGTCAGCGGCCAGAATTTCTGCCGCCTCCAGCGCCACATACACCATCGCGCCAAAAGTAATCACGCTAAGGTCGCGTCCCGCCCGCGCCACCCGCGCCTTCCCAATCGGCACCACATAATCCTCCGCAGGAATCTCTTCCTTGATCCGCCGGTAAAGATACTTGTGCTCGAAAAAAATAACCGGATTGTTATCGCGAATCGCCGCCTTGATCAGCCC
>PLHN01000474.1 GCA_003139975.1 Acidobacteriaceae bacterium | reverse complement strand
CTTTTACGGCGGGCAGGAAAGCGGGCCATTTTCCAATCCGAGCCCAGGCTTCAATCCCCCGTTTCTGGCCTCGGAAGCATTTAACACCGGGTGCACATCGCCGACCGCAAATCCTGGGTCCGGCCAGGTCGATTGCTCGATCTCGGCTGCGAACAACGGCGGCTTGGCGTTCAACCAGCTGTACCAGGGCTTTCCCTCCCCATCGCTGACCGACCCGAATGCTCCCGAACTCTACTCGCTTGATCCGCATCTGGTGACGCCTTACACACAGCAGTGGCATTTGGGACTTGAATACCAACTCCCGGCGGATACGGTTCTGGAAGTTTCCTATGGAGGCTCGCGCGGATTGAAGCTGTTCGCTTTCTACAACGGCAACGAGGCCGTTGCTGTGCCTGGAACTGAATCGATTCCCACGGCGCCGCGGCGACCGGCCAATAATAATGACTGGCCAGGGGCAAACGGTCCTTGCGATTCGAATCCAGCCAACAATTATGCGGATGCGGCCAATTGCAATCCGGCGCTCGATGTCACCATCGACACGTTTCGCTCGAACACGCAATCGAATTACAACTCTCTTCAGGTTCGTCTGGAGAAGCGCTATTCTCATGGACTGCAGTACGAAGCCGCTTACACTTTCGCGCACGCGCTCGACAACGCATCCAGCGCCAGCCTGGGATCGGTGAACAACGGAGATTTCCAGGATCAGCGCTACCCCAATGCGAACTACGGCAATGCGGACTTTGATGTGCGCCACCGCTTTGTCTTCAGTTATGTCTATGACTTGCCGTTCGGTCACGGACGCCTACTGGCCAAGGACGCAACGGGAGTTGTCAACCAGATCCTCGGCAACTGGCAAATGACTGGCGTGTTCTCGGCCGCCACCGGCAACTACTACACGGCGACCGATATCCAAAGTGTTTCGGGCGGCGACTGTGGTGGCACTGTTGGTTATTATTGCTCACGCCCCAACCTAGTCGGGAATCCCAATGCCAAGCCGTGCGTGCCGGGAACGCTGTTTAACACATGCGCCTTTGAGCACAATACGAACCTGGGAACATTCGGCAACGCAGGGCGCAACATTATCGAGGGCCCGGGATACAAAACCTGGGACACATCGCTGGTGAAACAGTTTCCTATCCGCGAGCGGAAGCAACTTGAGTTCCGCGCGGAATTCTTCAACGTGCTCAACCATGTGAACTATTTATTTGGACAGTTTGGCGCGATCAGCGCCGAGCCCACGCCGCTCGAACTCGATCCAAACAACATCAACACACCGCAGAACCCGCGGTTGAGCCAGTTTGGTTATCCGCTCGCCGCACGCGCGCCACGAGAGATTCAGTTCGCGTTGAAGTTTTATTTCTAAGGGTACGACAAGTCAAGCGGCTCCAAACAATTGGGGAATGGCGGGTCCAGGCCATGGCAGCACAGCACGGAGAACAAACGATCGACGCAACGGAAAGGCTCGCGGAGATCCTCAATGAGAATCACCGCGGGCGTGCCGTCGGCGTCTATGCGATCTGCTCGGCCAATCGTTTTGTTTTGGAAGCAGCCATGCAGCGGGCTCAGCGGGATGGCAGCGTGCTTCTGATCGAGTCAACCTCCAATCAAGTAAATCAGTTTGGTGGCTACACCGGGCAAACACCCGGCCAGTTCGCTTCCTTTATACGGAAGATTGCAGCTGACCTCAGCTTTCCAGCGGGGAGAATTGTCCTGGGAGGCGATCATCTCGGACCTCACGTCTGGAGCAATGAACGCGCACCTTCGGCCATGCAAAAGGCGGCCGAGCTGGCGCGTCATTGCGTGTTGGTGGGATACACGAAGATTCATCTGGATGCCAGCATGCATCTGGCCGGGGACCCCGGAGACGCCTCGGCGCCGCTCGCGGAGGACATTGTCTGCGGACGCGCAGCGGATCTGTGCAAAGCCGCCGAAGAAGCGCATTCGCAGCTGCCGCGCGGTTCGCCGGCTCCGCTCTACGTCATTGGAACTGACGTACCAATTCCTGGTGGTGAGTGGGTAGACGGGCGAGCACCGGAACCGACGCGTCCTGAAGATGTGGCCCAAACCATTCGAATGGCGAAGCGCGCCTTTGAGGCCAGTGGCCTCGAAGCGGCTTGGGAGAGGGTGATCGCGGTGGTTGTGCAGCCTGGCGTGGAATTCGGCGACGCGACTGTCTTCCCTTATGTGCCGGAAAAGGCGCGTGCACTGGCTCGATTTGTGGAAACGGAATGGCAAGGTATTTACGAGGCGCATTCGACGGATTATCAGACGCCCGCCGCTTTGCGGCAAATGGTTCGCGATCACTTCGCGATTTTGAAGGTAGGTCCGCGGCTAACGTTCGCCTTTCGGGAAGCGGTGTTTGCGCTGGCGGCAATCGAAGAAGAGTGGCTCGGCAATCGAAAGGGAATCGCAATTTCTCAAGTCCGGGAAGCGCTTGACGAGGCGATGCTCGCTAAGCCGGAGCATTGGAAGAACTACTATCGAGGCGACGATGCGGCGTTGCGTTTTGCCCGCAAGTACAGCCTTAGTGATCGCTCGCGCTACTACTGGGCGCAGCCCAACGTCACGGCAGCCGTGCAACGGCTCATTGGGAATTTGACCCTTTATCCTCCGCCGACCTCCCTGCTTAGTCAGTTCCTGCCCAACCAATCCGTCGCAGTGCGGGCGGGGCAGATCCTTAGCAATCCGGTTGCGCTGATCCACAGCAAGATTCAGGAGGTCATCGATCACTATGCACGCGCGTGCGGCGGAGAAGCATAGTGCGGGAAAAGGGTTGAGACTGGCCAGATTTGCTGGGCCGGGGTTGAGCAAGATGATTGACAAACGAAAGTAAACGCTATAAAAAGAAAATTGAAACGAAAGCGGGTGCTCGACCGCAATGTGGACCCGTTGCGACCGGCGGACGAGAGATGATCGTGCTCAATGAAGAACGACGGCGGGCGATTCTCGAAATGGTGAATCGAGACGGCCGAGTTCTGGTCCCGGATCTGGCGCGGCGTTTCCAGACTTCGCAAGTGACGATTCGGAAGGATTTGGAAGTCCTGCACAACCTGCGCCAGTTGCATCGTACCCATGGGGGAGCGCTGCCAGCGCGCGATAGGGCACTGGATGATCCGAGCCTGCGGGAAAAAGAACAGCTTCATCGTAAGGAAAAGCTGCATATTGCGGAAGCGGCAGCACGGATGGTAACCAACGGGCAAGTCATCATTCTGGATTCGGGCACCACCACCACAGCCATTGCCCGAGCGCTACGGAGCTTTCAGGAACTTACGATTGTCACCAACGCAGTGAATATCGCTGCCGAGCTCGCGGGAACATCCATTGACGTGATCCTGACCGGTGGGGCGTTGCGAAAGAACTCGTTTTCCCTGGTAGGCCCGATGGCGGAGGACACGCTGCGGCACCTCAGCGCCGATCTGCTGTTCCTGGGCGTGGATGGATTCGACGTGCACTACGGTTTGACCACTCCGAACCTGCTGGAAGCCAGGGTGAACTCCGTGATGGTGGAGGTCGCAAAGCGGACGGTAGCGGTGTGTGACGCCACCAAGTTCGGGAGAAGAAGTCTGTCTCTGATCGTGCCGACTTCGGGTGTGCAACATGTCATTACAGATCACAGTATCGCGAAACAAGACCTGCAGGCGCTGAAGAAGGCGGGGATCGAGGTCACGATTGTTTGATGCAACGGAACTAAAACCGTCGCGCGATGGCGGAGATTCGGCGGAACCGGGCGGCCACAGTCTCGCGGAGATTTTGTCCCAGCCAGAGTGCTGGAGAAGGTGCTTGACGGAACTGCGGACAAGCCAGAGCGTGAAAGAGGTGTTGGCGCGCTTCAACCATGCTGAGGAGTGGCTGTTTATCGGTTGCGGATCGAGTTACTATGTCGCGCTGGCTGCGGCTGCGACCATGAAATCCCTTACGGGGCGACCAGCGCGCGCGGTTCCCGCGTCAGAGATTTTGCTCTACCCGGAGTTAGCGTTTTCCGGAGAAGCTTGCATCCCCGTGCTCATCTCCCGCTCGGGACAAACCTCTGAGGTTCTTAAGGCCGCTGCGGTTCTGAAGCAACGCAAACTTCCCGGCGTGGCGGTGTCCTGCGTGAGCGGGCAAGTATTGGAGAAACTGGCCACGATCACCATCACGCTTCCAGCGGATGAACAAAGCACGGTCATGACGCGGTCGTTCACGTCCATGCTTTTGGCTCTGCAGTTCCTGGCCAGCCGCCTCGCTGGAAACGAAGCCTACACCGATGCCCTCCTCGCCATGCCGGAACTGGCTGCTGCTGCGCTGAAGCCGGTGCCGGAGCGGATTCGCGACTTCGTGGCCCGTTACACCTTTGCCGACTATGTTTGCCTGGGCCACGGACCTTTTTACGGTCTGGCCTGCGAATATGCATTGAAAATCACGGAGATGTCGGTGTCGTATGCGCAGTTCTTTCATTCCTTGGAGTTCCGCCATGGTCCCAAGTCGATCGTTCGGCCGGAAACTCTAGTGATTCTTCTACTCTCGGAGCAGGGGTACGAGGCGGAATGCGATCTGCTGGAAGAAGTGAAGTCTTTGGGCGGCACGACACTGGTCGTTGCCAATCAGGCAAATGTGCGGGTGCGTGCGGCCGCGGACATGGTGGTGGAACTGGGCTTGAGACTCCCAGAGACCGCGCGCCTGTCGCCCTATCTGGTTCCCGGGCAACTGCTTGGCCTGCACGTTGGTTTGAAGAAGGGTTTGAATCCTGATTCGCCACGCCACCTCACCCGCGCCGTGATTCTTGATGGCGACGGCTCCAAGAATCCGGAACGGGGCGAGTGAAGAAACCCCGCTTTGACGTCACCATTGCGGGAGAACTGAATCTTGACCTGATTCTCTATGGTCTGCCCGCCGAACTTCCGCCCGAACGCGAAATGCTGGCCGATAAGATGGCGCTGACATTGGGCTCGTCCTCGGCTATTGTCGCTCACAATCTGGCCAGCCTTGGCAGCCGGGTAGGCTTTCAATCGCTGATCGGCGAAGATCCCTTGGGCAAGATCGCACTGCAGCGCTTGGCGGACAGTGGTGTTGACGTGTCTCGAGTACGGGCGCGGAAATCCGTTGGGACCGGATTAAGTGTAATTTTGCAAAGGGATAGCTGGCGCAACATCCTGACTTACCCTGGGACTATTGACAGACTTAGGTTGGAGGATCTCGATCTCGAATATCTGTCGGATGCACGCCACTTTCACCTGTCTTCTTACTATCTCCAGTCGGGCCTGCGTCGGCAGGTACCGGACTTATTCCGTTATCTGAAGTCTGCTGGCCTTACTACTTCACTGGATACCAACGATGATCCTGAAGACCGCTTTGACGGCGATCTCCGCGACCTTCTGAAGCACGTGGATATATTCATGCCGAACCTGCGTGAGGCTTGCAAGATTGCGGGGACGGACAGTCTGGACGCCGCTCTGACCGGGCTCTCTGAGATAGCTTCGCTGGTCGTAGTCAAGTTAGGGGCAGACGGCGCCGTTGCGATTCGCAAAAATAAAAGGATCGAGAGCACGGCGCTAAAGGTTGAGATGGTTGACCCGGTAGGTGCAGGCGATAGTTTCGACGCGGGCTTCCTGCACGCATACCTGAGGGGACGGAGCCTGCGGGAGTGTCTGGATGCGGGCAATGCCACCGGGGCTCTGTGCACTACGCGGGCGGGAGGCACGGAAGCGTTTCGCGACAGGAAATACCGAGAGAAGTTTCTTCGCCAGCACGCGCCGCGCCTTCAACCTCGGCGGGGTTGAAACGCAGTCTTCGGATGACCTCGCTACTGCGGGCTGACTTCCAACAACAAATGTTGCTTAAATTCAGTCTTGAGCTTCGCAGCCTGGTTCGCGGTTATATGGATAGTTCCAAGATCCTTGTTATCCGGATAGTCAAGCACGTGGTAGGTTCCGGGAGTTAGTCCGCGCAGTTCAACTTGTCCCTTCCACGCCACGCCTTCGCTCGATGCAAAAAAGGAGTAATACATTGTGCCGTTTTTTTGAATGGCGTATGCCTCCGGCACATCATAGCCATAGGTATAGAGAGGCAAGAATGTTCCGCTAGATAGCATCTTCTGGTTATAGATGCCGATCCACTTCTTCCAATGCTCTTCTTTCTGCCGGGTCAGGTTGACATTTTTGAATTTAGTGCCGGCATCCGGCCAGACGAACTTAGTTCCGACCACTCCCCCGGTGCCGATGGTAGAAGCAAAATCGTCGCCATGCTCAATCCAGTCCTTGCCCGAGCGCGTCATCGCGGAAAGCTCCACATGGTCGCCATAGACGGCTGCTTCCGGTCCGAGTAGAGCCTTGTACATTTTGATGCGGCGGCGAACTTGCACGGCGCCCACGGGATCGGCTGTTACGGCCTGGTCCATATAGGGCAGCCAGGCCAGCGAAGGCGGAGTGCCGCAAGAACAGCTCTGCGTAACACTTTGTGGCTTGAGCGCACGGGTCGTTTCAAAGATTGTCTTGTAGACATCCGCCATGGCGTTTACAGAATCCTGCGGAGATTTGTGATGATGCGCGGGGTTGTGGCACTCAGGAACTGTATAGATGTTGTCTAATTTTGACCCGTCGAAGTCCCAATCGCGAATGAATTTCTCCGTGAGTTTCTTGTAGTACTTCTGGACTTCAGGAACTGCAGGACAGAGGACAGCTAGGTCACGAGTCATCCGTGCATGTCGGCCGTTCTTGTCGAGAATCAACCATTCCGGATGCTCACGGACAACATCAGACACAAGGTACTTGTGTTCTTCATATTTCCCTTGCCCGTCTTCGACGCCGAGCGGCAACCACCAGAGTTGTACGAGCATCCCCTGTTTGTGAAAATCCCCGACCATGCGCTGGATGGAATCGCCGGGGAAACTATCCGTGCGCGGCTTCCAGTCGCCGTAGTTATTGAACCAGCGGTCGTCGAGCGTGGCCCATTTGATTCCCATTTCCTTTAGCTTGGGGATTGTTCCCAACATCTGGGCCGGGGTTACGTCGGCCTCGTACCCCCATCCGCACCAACTCACGTTGTAGGCCTCGCTGGAGGGTTTGGTGAGATTCCACCCTTCCTTCTGCAAGACACTCGACCATAGTTGCAGGGGTTGATAAAAGTCTCCGGAGTACACTGCGACGAAACTGCGCGGAGTGGAGTAGCTTTCTCCGGGCTTCAGGGTGATCGCGGATGAAATGTCGAGGCTGGCATGCACCCGTCCGTCGGCTGCGACGAGAACGGGGAGCGAGACGGAAAGCGGCAGGGTTTCGACGTGGCCTACGGCTTCGCCGAGCGCCTTTGTCCAGAAAGCGACTACTGGAATGCCGCCACCATAGCCGCCTTTGACTATGCCACCCATGACGTTCGGTTGAAAGAACGGCCGGGTCAGCTTGCGAACGTCGTCTTCACCCCAGTTGTAACTGGAACCTTGGAATGACCACATTTCGTAGGGCTGAGCGCCAACGTTCGCCAAGCGTGCATTAAAGCGATGCTGCTGGTCAACGGCTCGATCAATCTCGAAATCTGTGGTTCCCGAGTTTCGATATTCGGTCGTCGACAGCAACAGGTTTGGGAAGTCGTCGTAGACTTCGAGGATTAACACGCGCTGGATTTTTGCTCGAGAAAAGTCCGAGGCCTCCCCGGGAATTTCTATTCGCTTGCCTGCGCCCATTTTGCCGGCTGCTTCCGAAATCTTCAGGTGAGCGAAATCCAGCGCAAAATGGACTGGCTTCCCAGCGTGGACAAGGAAATCACCGGCGGCAGATTCACCGGAAGAAGGATCATCCAAAGTTAGCTTGCGTCCGTTTTTGATCAAGAACGCCTGTATGTATCCAGAAGGAAGCAATCGAAACTCGGCTGCCTTGGTCGTCAGCACGACCGGTTCTCCAGGGCCAGTCTGGACTTGAATCGCAGAGTGGAGACTATCGATCGATGGCGCCGCTGTTGCGGATTCGCGCGGAGTGCCCAGCGCCAACCACAAAAGCACAAACACACCCAAACCACCTAGCCATAGGAACGACTTGGTCAACCGGGGTTTCATCGTTGCACCCTTTATTCGCCGCTACTCTTCTTAAGGTGCATTCTACACTTTGCTTACCAATAGTTGTCAAGCATTGTGGAGACTTTCATATTGATCGTGATAATATTGCGTTTTGTTTCGTTTGCCATGACAGTATTAATTCCAGGCAACACGCAGCCTGCGCGGCGAAGAACTGGCCAGAGCCAAGCTGTACTCATCGTTTCAGGAGACGCAGTGCATTCTCGCGATAGACGCGGCGCAGCACGTCGTCGGGAAGGAACAAACCGTAGATGTTCCAGCGCCCCTGGCGGGAGGCATGCGATGGATATTCGAAATATTCATCACGGGTTTCAAGGAAACGGAAGTGGAGGCGGTACATGTTGGTTTCGGGAATCAGATCAGTCCCGAAAAGAATGCGGTCCGGATACTTGAGGAAGAATTCGCGTGCCGTGTAGGGCTGGCGCCCCAGTTCGGCGCAGCGCGCCGCGACGTCTACGACGAGGTTTGGATTCCCATCGAGTAGCCGGCTCACAGAGGCAAGATCCTCAGGGTGTTCTGCGATGTGCGCTCCAACGAAGATGGTTTTGGGATGGCGTGCAAAAACGCGATCGCGCTGGGCGAGGAGCTCCCGCTTGCTGAAATGCGAGCCGTGAAAACTCCACTCGGGATGGGCCGCCAGTTCTTCGTAGCGTTCGTTGTGGTTGTTAATGGGCAGGAAAAAGGCGTCCGGGTCGGCAATGTGAAACATGATGGGTACGTTGAGTTCGGCGGCTTTCTCGAAGATGGGAGAGAGACGCTCATCGTCGATTTTGAGCAAGTTCCCATCCGCATCGCGAACGCTGGTGCCCAGATCCTTCCACAGTTTGAGTCCGCAGGCGCCACGCTCCACGAGTTTTTCCAGGCGATCGACGGCCCGCGGAAAGAACCCGGGCACTTGCAAGTCCCTCCAATCCATCCAGCCGTACGTGGAGAAA
>PLHN01000174.1 GCA_003139975.1 Acidobacteriaceae bacterium | reverse complement strand
GATCGCCACAACTACTACAAGAATTATCTCGAAACGCAGGTCGCCATCCTGATGGGCGGGCGCATTGCGGAAGAGATTTTCCTGAACCAGATGTCGACCGGCGCGGGCAACGACATCGAGCGGGCCACCGAACTGGCGCGCAAAATGGTCTGCGAATGGGGCATGAGCGACCTGGGACCGCTGACCTTCGGCAAGAAAGAAGAGCAGATTTTCCTGGGCCGCGAAATCGCGCAGCATCGCGATTACTCGGAAGCGACTGCCGTCCAGATTGACGAAGAGGTCAGGAAGATGGTGAGCGCCGGCTACGAGAGGGCCAAAACCGTCCTGACAGAGAATCGCGAGACGCTCGAGAAGATCGCGAGGGCATTGATCGAACGCGAAGTGCTCGATGCCGTCGAGATCAAGATGCTGGTGGATGGACAGGACCTGCCGCCGCTGAAGCCACTGCCGGCCAAGACCGACGATGTGCAGCAGGTGCTGAAGCCGGAGCGCGCTCCGGCCGCCGGCGGAGAGCGGCCCGCGACGGCGTAAGAGCAGTTGTCAGTTTTCAGCTCTCAGTGGGCGGCCTTCGCGCCGCCCTTCTTGTTGAGAAGGCAGACGTCCGCAACACCTTGTAGAATCGGGCTTCTATGCAGCTCTCATTCGACTCCAAGGTCGCTCTCATCACCGGCGGATCGCGCGGCATTGGCGCGGCCACCGTCCGCCTGTTTGCCGCCGCGGGCGCGAAGGTTGTATTCAACTATCAGTCCGCCAAAGCGCAGGCCGATGCACTCGTGCGCGAGTGCGGGCCGGCAAACTGCCACGCCGTGCAGTGCGAGCTTTCCACCCCAGAAGCCGCGGGCAAACTGGTCGCCGCTACAGTTGCCCAGTTCGGGCGGCTCGACATTCTCGTCGCCAACCACGGGATCTGGCCGCCGGAAGATGCGCCGGTTGACCGCATGACTGACGAGCAATGGCGTCGCACGATGGCCGTCAATCTCGACAGCGTGTTCGGGCTGGTGAAACACGCGGTAGGGCAGATGAAGAAACAGGAGAAGCAGATTGAGAGGGCAAAGGGCGATCCGCCTCCGCCTTCAATCGGCCACATCGTGCTCGTCAGCTCAACCGCCGGCCAGCGCGGAGAAGCCTTCCACTGCGACTACGCCGCCAGCAAGGGCGCGCTCATCAGCATGGTGAAAGGCCTTTCGACGGAACTTGCGCGCGACGGCATCCGCGTCAACTGCGTCGCTCCCGGATGGGTCTACACCGATATGGCCAAGCCCGCGCTCGAAGATCCGGCGACGCGAGCCAAAGTGTTCGCCACCATTCCTCTCGGCCGCGTGGGCACGGTAGACGAAATCGCCGGCCCGATCCTGTTCTTGTGTACTCCCTATGCGGGCTTCATCACCGGCGAAATCTTCAACGTAAATGGCGGCGCTGTGCTGGTTGGATAAGCCGTTAACAAGAAGGATATCTATGAAACGTTGCTGGTCTTGCGCGATTGCTCTGCTGTTCCTCGCAACCGCATTCTCTGCCGCACAACAAGCTGGCGAAGCTACTGCCTCAACCGCTGAGACATCGAAGGCGGGTCCGGAAAACTCGGAGCCTATCCATGTCTCTAGGGAGGTTATGCAGTCTCTACTGGTAAAGAGAGTGAACCCGCACTATCCTGACGATGCAAGGGAAGCTCACCTCCAAGGTAGTGTCGTGGTGCAGGCGGTAATCGGCAAGGATGGTGCCATTAAGAACGTCATGCTCATTTCCGGCCATCCGATGCTTGCTCCCGCCGCCCTGGAGGCGGTTAAACGCTGGAAGTTCAAGCCATTCTTACAGAACGGCCAGCCGGTAGACGTGAAGACGGAAGTAGTCGTGAAGTTCACGTTGCGTTGAAATATCGTTTCGCGGCGTCTCACGCCCCGAACTGCCGCAAATGATGATCCAGATGCTTATACGACCCGCGGGCCCAGGCCTGCGGCGTGAGCGCGCCAAAGAACGGGTGCGGATGGTGCGTGCACTGCGCTTCTCCGCCTTCATGAAACTGGCGAACCTTCAGTTTGAGTTGCTCCTGTTCGCGCAGAAAATCACGCTGATCCGCAACTACCAACTTCTTATCTGTAGGGTTGTTCTTTCTGAACGGCTTCTCGTTCGTGTAAACGGACTTGACCAGCGGGCCGAGAATCCGGCCGATGAAGATGCGCGGCAGGTTCAGCCGGCCGGAAGCCATGTCCATGGCCGCCGAACAGTGCGCCATCATCTGCGCCGCGTCCATCTTCCCCCACTGCCGCGGCGATGCAGGCTTTAGCCGATCGATGCGCGCGATCACCTCATCCACAGTCTCCCGCTCGAACAGGTTTTTCATTTTCTACCTCCGAAGCGCTCTTTCGGGAGCCCAGCAATGATACATCCTCAAATACAGCTAAAATGGTTCTGCACGCTTCTAATAGATAGATCAATGCGAACTTTCCCCGCCATTTTGTTGCTCGCTCTGCTGTCCTGCCTGTCCTCCGGCTTGGCCCATGCCCAGACCGGCAGCGAACCCCCACCCCGCACGCCGCTGCCACCGGAAAAGCCGGCATCCGTCAACCTGAACGACTCCGAGAGCGCGCACAAAGCGCGGGCCCTGCTCGATCAGGCGATCGAGGCCCTCGGCGGCCAGCCCTATCTCACCTACACCAACCGCAGCGAAACGGGCCGCTATTACCCGCTGCATCACGGCACCAGCGGAAGCCTCGGAATTCCCTATAACTACTACCTTGAGTATCCCGACAAAGACCGCTTTGAAGTCATCCACACCAAGGACATTCACATCATCCCCGGGCAGATCGACATCGGCGGGGGGAAGACCGACAAACAGTTCGACATCGTCCTGATCCACAACGGCGACAAGGGATACGAGACGACCTACAAGGGAACGGCGCCGCAGGATAAGGAGGAGCTGCAAAACTATCTGCGGCGGCGGCCGCACTCGCTCGAATGGGTGTTCCGCAAATGGCTGAACGACCCGACGGTGGCCCTGTTCAACGACGGGCTTGCCATCGTCGACAGCAAGCCCGTTGACGTCGTGACGCTGCTGAACAGCCAGAACGATTCAGTAAGCGTCGCGCTTGACCAGATTACGCACTATCCCATCCGCATCAGCTATTCGTGGCGCGATCCGAAAGACGGGCAGAAAAACGTCGAGGAAGAGGTCTACGACAGCTATAAACCCGAAGACGGCATCATGACTCCGCACTCCATCACGCGCTACTT
>PLHN01000178.1 GCA_003139975.1 Acidobacteriaceae bacterium | reverse complement strand
TACCGCAACCTCGATGCGCTGTATGACGTGTTCGGTTCGGTGGTGGAATCGGCGGGAGCCTTTGGATCGAAAGATGAATTTCAAAGCTTGAGTAACGACTTCGGTGGCCTGGAGAATGCGCGGCGCGCCATGGGCGAGCGGATGCAGAAGCTGGCGGGAGCGAAAGAAGACGAACTGGCACGATTGCGCGCGCAGGTGAAGACACTGACTGCGGCTCCGCCTCCACCGCCGAAAAAGATTGTTGTGGATGACACGGAGCCTCCGAAGAAGCCGGCGACAAAGAAGAAGACTACGAAGCCGAGCACGCCGACTACAAAAACGACTCCGCCAAATCCTCCGGCCTCGGATGCCAAGCAGAACAATTAAGGCTGGATCATGGGGCGATCCGAAAGTCCTTAACCGCAAAGATCGCAGAGGATAACCGCAAAGGAGGCAGAGAACTGCCGGATGGCTGGGCGCCTTCCTGGGACGCCAGGTATCCCTATAAAACCAAGCGACTTACGCTGGGAACTCCACGGGTCCGGGCGGGGTCTAACTAACTAAGCGGGAAATCTGAGGGATGGTGCCGAGGCGAGAAGATTCTCGCCGCAGGGGCTTGGATACTTCTATAATGAGGGCAACGCCATCATGGCGGGAGCTACGACATTGGGCGACTTTGCAAGCGCTATCGGGGCCCGAACCGCGGAATCGGCTGTCATCGCGGAGCTGAAGGCGGGATCTGAAGACGCCTATGCGTGGCTGATCGGCGAATTCCACCAGCCCATCTACGGCCTGATCTACCGCATTGTGAACGACCCGTCCGACGCAGCTGACACCACCCAGGACGTGTTCCTGAAAGTGTTCCGCGGAATGAAGCAATTCCAGGGTGAATCGAGTCTGAAGACCTGGATTTACCGGATCGCGCTGCACGAGGCCTCGAACCGGCGGCGCTGGTGGTTCCGGCACAAGGCGCAGGAGACTCCGATTGAGGGAGAAGCCGGGGAAACGGAATTTTCAGGAGATGACAGGCTGGTCGATCCGGGCGAATCGCCATTTGAGCAGTTCGCGCACGCCGAAGTGCGGGCGGTGGTTGAGCAGGCGCTGGCGCATGTGACCGAGCCATACAGGACGGCGGTCATCCTGCGCGATCTGGAAGACATGCCGTATGACGAGATTGCCGAGGTATTGCAGATCTCGCTGGGAACGGTGAAGTCGCGGATCACGCGCGGACGCGATGCGCTGCGCAAGAGGTTGAAGGGATACGTGCGGGAAGCCGGGATGGAGCTGGGGCTGGCGCTTCCCGCAGGACAGGATCAAGAGCGAAACCAGGGATCGAATGGTGGCAGAGAGGTTGAGGTGACGCCATGAACTGCGCCGAGTACAAGAAGCAATTTTCCCTTTATCTCGACGGGCAGGTGAGCGGTGCCGAGATGCACGCGCTTACACGGCACATGGAGACATGTCCGAATTGCACGCAGGAGTATGTGGAGTTGCGGCGCACGCAGCAATTGCTCGCAGGACTGGGAAAAGCGAAGCCGAAGGCGCCGGCCGACCTGGCATTGCGGTTGCGGTTGGCGATCTCGCGGGAATCGGCGCCAGCGCGCCGGCGGCGATTTGAAGGTGCAATGGTAAGGCTGAGCAACGCGCTGAACGCGTTTATGGTTCCGGCAACGGCGGGTGCGCTGAGCGCAGTGTTGACGTTTGGGCTGCTGCTCGGCTTTTTTGCCATCCCACAGCAACTTGAGGCAAGCAGTTCCGATGTTCCCCTGATGTTTTACACGGGGCCGGAGCTGGAACGCTCCGCTTTTGGCACATCGCTTGGAACCATCGGCGACGATTCGGTGCTGATCGAGGCCTTCGTGGGCGCCAACGGCCGGATCGAGGATTATCGGATTCTGTCGCAGCCCAACGATGCCCAGGCCGCGCTGTCACAGGTGAAGAACCTATTGATCTTCACAACCTTCCGTCCGGCTCTATCGATGGGACGGCCGACGGCCGGCCGCGCCGTCATCTCGTTCTCGAAGATCAGCGTGAAGGGGTAGGGGCGGAGCCCAGTTGCCAGTCAAACCACAACCGCCAGATCCAAAGTCCTGTTGGATAGGCGAGGCTCGCTCTCTTAAGACGGCGGCTGAAAATCGGGATCCGACTCCTGGCAACTGTTGTTTGACCTGCTCGACAGCAAGTTCGTAAACTACACAGAGATAGCCCCGTCCGCGGCGGAATTCTAGGAGGAGTTTCCTGGGACAGCGTTTTCGACTGACGTTCGCTTTGAGCTTGGCGGTAGTGCTGGCAGTTCCTTCCGGTCTGGCGCAGAATCATCCCCAAGTCTCGCTGGAGACAAATGAGACGCTCTTCACGGTTCTGACGGCCATCAACACCTGCGGCTACGACCAGGAACTGGAATCCTCCGATCCTCTGCGCGCGCAGATCCGAGCGGAAATCACCAAGGCAATCGAGAATACATCGGGAGCGAAGGAAGTGGTCGCGCCCATGTGCGTTTTCTACCGCAAGCACCTGGCGATTGATGCGGCGCGGGATCTTTCGCAGTACGTTTCGCTCGCGCTCTATCTGGACG
>PLHN01000253.1 GCA_003139975.1 Acidobacteriaceae bacterium | reverse complement strand
ATCGGCTCGCCTCCGGGATACGTAGGCTACGAAGAGGGCGGCCAGCTGACCGAGCGCGTCAAGCGCGCACCCTACTCGGTCGTGCTGCTCGACGAAATCGAAAAGGCGCACCCGGATGTCTTCAACATCCTGCTGCAGGTATTTGAAGACGGCCAGCTCACCGACGGCCTCGGCAACACGGTCGACTTCAAGAATGTCATCATCATCATGACCTCGAACATCGGCGCGCGTCACCTGATGAAGCGCGAAGGACTCGGCTTCCAGCATTCCAAGGACGAGATGGTCTCCGAGAAAGTGGAGGACCTGGTGAAGGGCGAGGTCAAGCGCACCTTCAACCCCGAGTTCCTGAACCGTATCGACGAAGTCATCCTGTTCCTGGCGCTCGGCGAAAACGACCTGATCCAGATCCTCGAGCTGATGGTCAGTCAGCTCAATCAGAACCTGGCGCAGCGCTCGATCACGGTAACAGTGGCCGACGAAGCCAAGAAGTGGATCCTGAACCAGACGCTAACCGACCGCAGCTACGGAGCCAGACCGCTCCGCCGCGCATTGCAAAAATACATCGAAGACCCGCTGTCGGAAGCGCTGATCCAGGGCACAATCACCACCAGGCCAGCCTTCATCGAGGTCTTCCTGGAAGACAATAAGCTGTACTACCGTCCAGTAGACGCCGAGAAGGCAGAGGGCGTGCTGCTGTACGAATCGTAAGGCAGCCGTCAGCTTTCAGCCATCAGCCGTCAGCGAAACGCTGGCGGCTTTTGTTTTTGCTGTTGCCTGTGTGGGGCGGGCATTCCTGTCCGCCCAGCCGAGCGCAGCTTCGGCAAAGTCTCCCTCACCGGAGTTGACGTCGACCGTTTCTTCCCTACTTCAAAATGCCAATCGTCTGATCACGCTGGCGAACGGTAGACATTTCGGGGTCCGCCGGTTTGACTCGCACGATAAGGTCGCCGCCCTCCCGAAATCGCGTAACGTACTCCTCGGCTGAGCTGCACAAGATGAAAGGCTCTCGGTTCATTCCTGTAAAGGGTTCCCCTTTGTAGGTGTACGCGTAAGTGACTTCAGCGAGTGGCCCCAAGGAGCGGGAGTAACAACTTGAACCCGTTACCGATGCTTTCACCACGGGCCATTCGCCGCTGCCGCGGGCCACTGCCATCCGAATCGCACTTCGGAACAGGAAGATCAGGTAGCGAATGATGACGTCCAAAAGCCATTCCATTGAAGGACCTCTGCGATGGGCAACATTGTAAGCTGCCCCTGGTGGGACACTAATCCCTTATTTCTCGACGAGCTGGCGAGATCCATCGCTAAGCCTTTGGTTCTAAAGGACCGCACCAGTTAAGTCTCCGGGGCGGAACTCGCCGACGCTGTTCACTCGCCAACGGCTAAGAGCTTAGAGCCAAGAGCTGAAAGCTGACAACTGACGGGTGAGAGCAGAAAACCGGCAATCCACAATTGACCCCCAAACCAACTTATGTTTTACTGCTTCTAATCGGGGCTGGCTCAACGCTAGTTGCTTTGGCACGGTACCACGAATTTTTGGGGCGTGAGACCGAGGTGATTCGATGCAGTCCAGCTCTGCGGTAGCTTTGCGTGTAGTGTCTCTTCTGTGTTTCGTTACCCTTCTAACCCTTTGTGCCAGTGCGCATGATCAGATCCTGCCCGCTGGAACACTTCTGCAATGCACGCTTAACGAACCTAACTTCTCTTCGGCGTCGGTTGCGGTCGGCGATCCGGTACTCTGCCATCTTCGCTCCGTGACCGAATTTGGCCGTCAGGTCATCCCACGTGGAAGCTATCTGGTCGGCCATCTCGAAGCGGCGCAGGATCCCGGTCACTTCTGGGGCAAGGGCTACATGAAGCTCGTGTTCGACCGCATCGGAATGCCGCAGGGCGACATGCCGCTCGACGCCAAGGTGATCGCGACGCGCGGCTACAAGGTCGATAAGTATGGCGACATCGACGGCAAAGGCCACGCCAAGCGCGACATCGTCGAGTGGATGATTCCGCCGCTGTGGCCATGGAAGATCATCATGCTGCCGGCGCGCGGGCCGCGGCCCACGCTGAAGGGCGAGAGCGTGCTCTCTCTGCGCCTCATGGACGACGTGCAACTGCCGCAAGTCGCGCAGACCTTGGGCCCCGACTGGCATTTCTTCGGGCCGCGTCCACAGAACGACCCGCAGTACCAGAACGACGCCTATTATGGCTCGCTGAATAACAGCGCCGGCCCGCGCCTGGCCGTGCGTCGCGTAAGCCCCAGTGAGCCGCCGATTGCTCAGGAAATTCCGGTCGTTACGTATGCCACCTACAATCCGGGCGCAACAACCGCCAGGCTGGCGAGCACTAGCGCGAGCATTACCGGTACTTCACCGGGAGTGCCCGTCTTCGTGCTGAAGACCGGCATGGTTCTGGCAGTGGGCAACTACACGTATCAGGACGGACGCATCAGTTATGAACTGGCCAGCGGCGGCAACGGTGTTATCAGCACCGATGAAGTCGACTGGACCACGACCACGCAGGTGAACATGCAGCGCGGCGTGCGCGTATCGCTGCCGGGCGGGCATTCGAGCGCGGCAGTGCCCGGGCTGTAGTCAGTGAGCGGTAGAGACGCGGCTAGCCGCGNNGAAGCTCTGTCTCCACACAGGCCCGAAACCTCGGCACGAAGAAGCCGCCAGCGCATGCTGGCGGTTTTTTCTTTGCGACTTAGCCACCCAGCTCTCCATCCAAATAAGCACTCGATTTCACTTTTCGGGGTCGCCATGTCCAAGATCAACATCGCCCAGAAATTCGACGCCATTCACGACTTCTACAATCCCCGTATCGCCGCCGAACTCAATGGACAGTACGTAAAGCTCGTCAAGTTCGACAGCCCTTTCGTCTTTCACCATCACGACAACGAAGACGAAATGTTCCTGGTCGTGAAAGGCCGCTTCCGCATGGANNGAACCAGCTTCGACGCTGAACACCGGCAACGTGGAGAACGAGCGCACGGTCCATGAGTTAGAGCGAGTGTAGTACGCTGGTAACCGCAGGCTTGCGACTTAAGCCAGCCTCGCCGCATCTACTCCGCACAATGCAACTAACCGTTTATTCCGCTCCCTGGTGCCCGGATTGCCGCGAGGCCAAGCGCTTTCTCGATCAGCACAAGCTTCCCTACACCGACATCAATATCGAAGCCACACCCGGCGCAGCCGACGAAGTCGTGCGCCAAACCGGCAAGCGCGCTATTCCCCAGTTCGTGATCGATGGAGAATGGGTTCAGCCCTACCGTCCCGGCGAAGGATTTCTCTATGACGAGATGGCAAAACGGCTGGAAATCGAGGGATTGAATGATTGAGTCACTAATCACTGAGTCATCGAACCGAACGTCCCAATCGGGACACTCGCAAACGCGGGAGGCCGAGGAAGAATTCCCTCGGCCTCCGCAAGTCGGTCGGCAGCAGCCGCTGCGACTGCCTCAATTCGATTCAACGAACTCGATATAGGGCGAGGAACCACCCGTGCCGGAGCAGCTGCCCAGATTCAAGTTGTTGGTCTCCCCCGTCGTTCCCGAATTGGCTGCGCATGTCGGCGCATTCTTGGTCGCATTCGACACCGCGACCTTCACCGTCACGGACGAGCCCGAGTTGAAATTGGCCTCCGAACCGTTGCCGTCGCCGATTATGTTGAACTCCGACTCCGTCCAGGCGGTCGCAAGATCGACGACGCTATCTGATCCTGTAGTGCTGTATGCCACTTTTCCCACTGTGAACACCAGCGTGTCTATGCCACCATTCTTCGCTGAACCCGAGAGCTTGAGGGTCTTGAGCTTGGTGATTGCTTCCTCAGCCACGGTGACCCCATTGCTGTTCGTGTAGCAATCGTTGCTGTAGCTGAACCACCCACTGGGGCAGGTCTTGTTCCAATTGATCAGCCAATACTGCATGAACGCTACGTTGTAACCCGACGAATAGACGAATTGCTCCCAGTCCAGGCATTTCGCGGGGTTGCTGGCGCCTTTGCAGGTCGCGGTGTTCATGAAGTTCGAATTGAGCTGAATCGAGTAGTCATTCGCGCCAAGCAAGCCCGTTTCCGTCTTCACTCCCTTGACCTTGGCAAAGGAGCCGACCGTTTTAGTGATCAGCCCGGAGGTGACTTCGGCGGCATAATCATCGCCATTCCCTACGGTTTGACTCATCAGCCCCCTTCGCGGCGTGTATGGGATGTTGGGCGCGACTGCGCATTCGACCTTGTTCCACGTCAGGCTCGGATAAGAGGCTTGAAAGCATCCCTCCGCAGGGACTTCGGTCTGCGCGATGGCTTCACGCCAGATCTCCTGGTTGCGCGCTTCCGCGCCACTGGGCACTTCCCCAGCGAACGAAAGCGACGCGCTAAGAACACCGGCCGCGATCGCGATCCGGACAATTTGAGGCAAATGAATCATTCTTTTCATGGTTTTTCCCCTGTGGAGATCTGTTAGACGCTAGAATCCCGGCTTGGCTCGAGGCCCGTCGGCGACCCTTGGGTCTCGGACGCAAAGATCAGCGAATTGTACCCTCAATGATTCAATACCTCAATGACTTAATGATCCAGCAACTCCCTCCCCCAAAGGTCACTGGTTACCTTCGTTGACCGCGTCCGCCCCGACTTCTGTACCCTACCCGCCCGCGCCCGTTTCCGGCAGGATGGTATTTCCACCCGGAATCTCCCTCCTCGCCGGGATTGGCTGTCCATTCTCATACGAATGTTTGATACCGAGAATAAAGACGAACCGGTCTTGGAGCTGTGGCCGCGTTTTCTACAAGGATTGCTCGGCGTGCTGGCCCTGGTCGGCGCGCTGCTCATGGCCCATTACTATGCCCCTCCGCCGCCGGAGGAAACCAGCGCCCTTGAGCAGCAGGTCCACCAACTCTCCCGCCAGGTGGAGGAGTTGAAACGGGAACAATCCTTTTCGGCGGCCACCGTGGATGATGCCCGCGATTCCGTCGCCTACATTTACGGGATTTACCACGTCGCCGGCAAAGGACACTTCCGCGCCCGCGTCGCCGGTACCGGCTTCGTGGTTGCGCGGGGCTTGGTCGCCACCAATCGACATGTCGCCCAGCCCTGGTTTGGGGACCGCGAGGTCACCGCCGCCCTTGGCCCCGGTCAATCGCCGGTGCTCGAAAAGCTGGTTGCCTATTTCCCGGGCTCGCCGCTTCCGGTCGCTCTCGTGCCGGTGGTCCTTGCCCAGCACGGAGATTTGGCCATCCTCCACATGGAGACCACCGCCTTCACGGAAAAGTTGCGCCCTCTGCCGCTCGCTCCAAAGCCACCCCGAGTGGGCGAATCGGTCAGCGTGCTGGCGTATCCCATGGGGGTGACTGGCATGGTCGCGAAGTCTCCGGCGATCGTCTATGAGCGGCTCTCTTCGCATCCTGATGACGCAGATACCGCGGGCGAACTGGCCGCGCTTTCGCTGATTCGTCCTTCGGCTACCTTCGGCCACATCGGCGATGTCAGCGGAGACAAGCTCATCTACGATGCGCCCACGGCACGCGGCGGCAGCGGCGGACCGGTCCTGAACCTGCGCGGCGAAGTGGTCGGAATCAACTCCGCCTACATTGACGGCTTTTCCGGAGGCACCTTGGGCATCACCGCCACCGACCTGCCTCCCCTGATCGAAAGCGCCAAGCGAACGATTCTCAGTCCCCCTTCCCCGACGCAATAGCCTGTTAGAGTCAGACGTGTTGCTGCTTGTCGGCCACGCTCGATGTGTCATCCGGCATCGCCAGCCTGAGCTGCAATTTCTTGCGCACTCCCTAGGGCCTAATAGCAACCCTCCCACTCCCAGCCACAGACAAAGCCTTCCTAGTTCATGTACATTTGTAGCCACTGATTGAGATAGACAGCTGGCCCTCCGACCGATCCAACCGGGCAAGCGTCCCAGGTCAGATTGATCGGGGAACAACACTTTACCAGCACATTCCAAGAGACTAACGATGATGAAAAATTTCCTATTTGCAGCGGCCCTGTTGAGCTTGGCGCTCGCGACCGGTTGCGCCGTCGGCGGCAGCGGACCTTGTGTTTCGAACTGCCCTCTCATAACAGTAACCGGCGCCAGCGGTAACATCTCCCCGGTCGATCAAGCGCCCATTGGCGGGACGATAACGTTCACCGCGACGTTTAAGAACACGACGGAGAACTCCGTCAATTGGAGCCTTACGGGTAGTTCCTGCTCCGGATCGTCCACCAGCAGTTCCAATCCTTGCGGATATTTCACGGCCACGACCGCCACGACCGCGAGTTATCAGGCCCCCTCTGCTGTGCCGTCCGATGCCACCTTCAACGTCGTCGCTACAACGCCAGATAATACCCTCGATGGCACCGATGGCCCTCTGACCATCGATCACATCACCACCGCCGTGGCGCCGCCCGCGCCAAATGTAGGCGCGGGCCTGACCCAGCAATTCACGGCGGTTGCCTCCCCCGATAACGCGCCCCAGACCTTCACTTGGACTTGTACGGCGGGCGGCGCCTCATGCGCCAATTTCCACCAAGACAGCAAGATATCCGGTCTGGCTTACTACACGGCAGCGGACAGTTGCACCGGTGCCTGCGTCAAGATTTCCGCGGTGTCGGCAGCCGATTCACAGGGCTGCACGGTTGGAAAATGCACGGCGGCGAAGGCCACGATAGTGCCGTCGCGCCTTAGCGGAACCTATGCCTTCAAGTTCTCTGGATACGACAGCAGCAACAAGCCTGTCATCGCCGCCGGCACTTTTTCCGCGACCAATGGCACCATCAACAACGGCGGTGTCGAAGACGTAATAGACTCCAGTGGCTTTAACCAGCTCACAATCACCGGCGGCTCGTACCAGCCCACGTCGTCGGATACGGATAACTCGAACAACGCCGGCACGCTGACCATTAGCACCAACTCCGGCACGACTCACTATCTGGCGGTGCTCGATTCTGCTGGCGACATCCAGTTCATCCAATCCGATGCGAGCGGAAACGGTTCGGGGGTTGCGGAAAAGGGGTCCGGGTCATCAGTATTCAATACCGCTGCGCAGGCGTATGCCTTCGGTCTCAGCGGTGTTGACTCCTCCAGCGCGCGGGTCGGTTACGCCGGCGTCTTATCGCTGAACGGCAGCACGGGTATCTCCAGCGGCCAGATGGACGTCAACGACAACGGCAATACCAGCAACGCGATTTGTTCCTCGCCCTGCAGCGTAACTGGCAACTATTCGTATAGCGCGAGTACGAACGTCGGGACTCTCACGCTGAGCGCTACGGTGAGCGAGAATTTCGATTTCTTCGTAGCGAACGGAAGCGCCAACGCCAATAACCCTGTAAATGTCTACATCATCTCCAAGGGCAACGCGGGCGGCACCATCGACGCAACGCACCCAGCAGTCGTAGGCACAATGGTGCTGCAGGATTCGACCCAGACTTACAACAACGCCGCCTTCAACGGCACTTCGATTTCCGCCTTGACCGGAACCGATGGCAACGTCTCGCTCACCAAGGGCACCACCGACGGCAACGGAGGTTTCACGGGCACCTTCGACTGGAACAACAACGGAACGATGATTTCCGTGCCTCCAGAGGGGTCGACCTGTGCCGCTCCCACTGTGTGCTCCTTCTCCAACACGTACGCGGCGTCCAGCCCCAACAACGGACGATACACCCTCCAGGTGCTGGGCAATCCGAATGGGAGCCCGGCCGTCGCGGCACTGCCGTTTGTTCTTTATGCCAGCGGCGCGAACAGCGGGTTCCTGCTCGAATCCGACTCGGCGACCAGCGTGATCACCGGAACCATGACGGCGCAGCCCAACAGCGCCAACGGGTCATTCGCAGACGCTACCCTTCCTGGCACCTACGCGGTCGCGACCGCCAGTAACAGTCTGCCCAGCGTTGCGCCGCTCACGATGAACCTGCTGCTGACTTCGCCTGGAAATTCGGTGTTCAACGTCACCGGCACTGAGAATCCTGGCGGTGTCGCCGTTACCGGCGGTGCTTACGATGTGCAGTTCACCGGCACGGGCACGCTTTCCACGATCACGGGCTCCGGCACGGCGGACTATGTACTCTATGGTGTCGACCTATCGCATTTCTACTTGATGCGGGACGCAACCAAGGACGCGGGAGTCCCCAGCGCGATTTTGTTTGTCGCGGAGTAGAGAACGAACTTTACTTTCCGTGGATCAGCGCCCGCGCCGTCGCCAGATTGTCGAAGCGGTCGAAGGCGCGGACCACCACCACATGATCGCCGCCAATCAGGCTCGCCACCGGAGGTGGGGCCGTTCCCGCTTCCGGCACAGCCACTCGAAAGTCGTACTCTTCGCTCTTTGCATCCGACAACTGCCCCGCCGGCTCCACAAACTGCCAGTCCCCGCCGTCGAGCGAGTACTCCGCGCGTTTGATCACCGAAAACGAGTCGCGCGCCCGGAAGCGCACACGGATCTGTTTGCCTTCGAGCGCCGCCGTCAGGTTCTCGATCACCGGCGGCGTGTTATCCACTTCAAACCGTGCAGATACTTTTTGCGCATAGAGCGCTTCGCCCGGCGAGTGCGAAGGGGCGTCCGACGCCACCACCATCACGGTATAGCCTCCATCAGGAAATAGGCTGGAATCGGATGTGTAGTAGCGGTCGCTCAGGTCATCCTTCAGCAACAGCCAACGCGATTCGCCGTCGGCGCGGTAGTAGACGGAATACACAAGCTGATCGTCATTCTCATCGTGCGCCAGCCAGCGAATCCCAATCGAATCGTGGTCGCGGATCGCGGGAGGTGGAGGTTCAAAGCGCGGTTGACCCGGCGCTTGCGGCTCCGTGCCGGTTACGTGCGAAATTGGCTGGTAGCGGTAGCCCGGCTGCACGGTGATCTCATCGACCACGGGCGCAACGTTTTTCGGCAGGTAATAAAGCAAAACACTCTCCACGCGCGGGGCTGTATTGCCCGCATGAAGCACCGATTTCCATTGCACGAACCGAGCCGCCGGTATTTTCAGCTCCGAGTTTGCGGCCAGTTCCACATGCTCCCACTTGCTCCAGTTGCGATCGGGGTTGTCCACATTGCCGCTGCGCGCATAGAGTTCGACATTGCCCACGCTACGCAGGCTGCCGCGCCCCCATTGCGAAAATCCATGCGCGTCGAACACATCGCTTTCGTACGAGCCTTCTGCTTCAGGACCCGGGCCCAGCTCAAAGATTTTCCCCAAATTGCTGCTCGAAGCATACAGACCGCCGCCGGGAGCAACGGCAAATGCCGTGATCTGCGAAGCGCTCGCCTTTACAAGATCGGTGAAATCATCCACGCCGTTGATGGCGAAAATGTGNNGCGCCATCAGGCGTAATGCGGTAAATTTCCGAGCCACCGGTGGCGCCAGCGCCCGGGGCAGGAAACGAAGCGGCGGAAGTTGGCGAGCCGGGGCCGCCAGCGGGAGTAATGCTGATTCCTCCCATCGACAGCGCAGGGCCAGATTGTGCCGGCGTAGCAACATTGATGCTCAGGCCTGCGGATGATCCGGCACCCGGATGCTTCTCACCCGCGCCCGCCGCGTAGATGTTGCCCGCGCCGTCAATCGCCAGCGCCGTAATTTCTTTTTTCGGCGCGCTGTAGAGAACGAACGCGTCGCCGTTGGGCGCAATGCGATAAATCAATCCACTGCCATCCGATCCGGCAATCAAATTCCCCTTGGGATCGAGCGCCAGCACGCGTATATGCACTTCGTCGCTCTTGAAAAACAGCGAATGCTGCCCATTNNCAAATGTACTTCGCGCCGGGATCGAAATAAACCGAGGCGCTCCATGAGTTCTTCGACGGCGAGTTTCCCGACGAAGCGATACTCGCAGCTTCCTTGCTCCCGCCCTTGGCCGCCTTGCTCAACGAGGGAGCGCCCGACGCCGCACCTGGCGCAGCCGCGAGCCGGTACACCTTGCCGTCCGGCGAAGTCGCCGCATACACGGCTCCGTTCTTGGCCGCGACCAGAGCCTGTACCTGCAGTTCCTGCGGCTCGAAGATGGCCG
>PLHN01000001.1 GCA_003139975.1 Acidobacteriaceae bacterium | reverse complement strand
CCCTATGAGTGTGCTTTTGCTTTTGTCATTGGCTTTCGTCGCCGCTGGCTTCAGTGGTCGGATTGCTTTTCGGTTAAATTGACCAATTGAAAAATGAACGGACAACATTTTTTGACAAGCTGCTGTTGGCTAATCGAGCGGTTGGACAATTGGAAACGAAGTTGCATAACTTGGATGCGCCGAAAACGGATGAGTGATTCAGCCCAACGCCAGCACTCCCAGTTTGATTCTGTTTGGCATCATGATTTCACTTTGCGTTGCTGATGATTCCGGCAAAGCCGCCGCCGGGAGCGAGTATCAGCGTCAACACGGTCTGGGCATTCACGTCCGCAGTTGATTCCAGCACCGTTTGATAATTGGAAAATTTCGGATCGTCGGCAAACCGGTGCAGCACCCCCTGCTTCTGATCCAAAAAGTTCAGCGGCACGTTCAGTGTGGTGGTGGCCTCGCCATTCATTACGGCCAAAAACCAGCGGTCGCCGGAGCGGCGCGCGATCACGATGGATTTGCCGACCTCGGCATTCAGCACCACGGTTTCGTCCCAGACCGTCGGCAGGTTGCGGAAGAACTCCACGCCCGGCTGCCCGCGATAATTCGCCGGGCTGTCGCACAACACCAGCATCGGACTGGGATAAATCACCGTCATCGCCAGTTGCCGGGCGCGGGTGCCCATGACTTGCGCGGGAAAAGTCATTTTGAAATCCGCCGGCTTGCGGTTCAGAAATCCGCCGGGCGTGAAATCCATCGGCCCCAGCAACGCGCGCGTGAAGGGCAGCGTGATGGTGTGTTGCAGCGTGCAGCGATTGCCGTCTAGCTTGTTGTATTCATTGCCCAGCACGCCTTCCTGCGTGATGTAATTCGGATACGTCCGCGCCAGGCCGGTGGGTTTGTAAGCGCCATGGAAATCCACCATCAGCTTGTGTTTCGCGGCGGCTATCAAAACGTCCTCATACCACTTCACGGTTTCCTGGCTGTCGCTGTTCATGAAATCCACCTTCACGCCGGCGGCACCCCATTTTTCCATCGTGGAAAAAACCTTTTCAAAGCCGGCCGCCGTCAAGTCCTTCGAGTGCATCCAGACGAACAGCCGCACCCCGCGCTCCCTGGCATAGGCGAAAACTTCCGGGACGTTCATGTGCGGTTCGGGCACGGTGGGATCGGTCTTATACCAATTCCAATCCATCAATTGATATTGCCAACCCATCTCGGCCGCGAAGCCGATGTATTCTTTTTCGGAGGCGGTGTCGCCGCGTGCGTCGAGTCCGGTGAACTGCGGCAGGTTGGTGTTCACGCCGGTCCACCACGGATCCCACGCGCACACGCCGGGCTTGACCCACGGCAAATCTCCGAGACGGTTCGGGGTGGCGAGATTCGCAATGAGATCGGAATTGACCAAATCCGCCGCCGTGCGTCCGATCATCAAAACCCGCCACGGACTCACGCGCGGCACGTCCGACACGACGAGGCCATGCCAGTTGTTTCGCGAGGCCAGTTTGACGCCGACATTTTCCGAACCGGTGCCGGTGGTGAACATGCCCGCCCAATCCAGCAAATCCGCTTCCGCCACGGCAACATACGCGGCGGGCGTTTCCACCAGCAGCGGCAGGGTGTTCCATTTCCCCGGTGGAATCGTGCTCAACTTCGCTTCGGGATAATGGTTTTCCGCGCAGGGCGATTCTTCACCGAACCAGCAACGGTTGTCTTCCGTGAAGCGAAATTCCGTCAGCTCCTTTGTCAGCGTGAAATGGCCCAGCTTGGAGGCGACCGGCAGGTCGTAGCGGAAAGCCACGCCATCGTCATAGGCGCGAACGATGAGTCCAAACGTGCGGTCCTGCTCCTGCAAGGTCAGCCGCAGTTCCTGCCAATGATCCCGAACCTTCAGGCGCTTGCCAAAATGATTTTCCCAACTGCCATCGTGTGACGCCGTTTTGGTTCCGGCAATGACCGCCTTCGGGCCAAGCTTGGTGCCGTCTTGAAATTCCAGACCGAGCGGCGAGTTCGTCAGCACGGTTTTGCCATCCACCTCGACACGGTAATTGAGTCCGCCCGCATCGGACACGATCACCTTCACCCCGCCGCCCGGCGCGACCAGTTGGTGTTCGGCGGCGGTTGCGACGGATGCGCAACCGACTGCGATTAATGTCATGGACAATAACAGTGAGTGCGTCCGGCAGATTGTTTTCATTTTTATGATGGTAAGCTTCATTTGGTATGTCTTGTCAACGGGTTTGAATCTCAATCNNGATTCTCCCTGCTGAAAACGATCTGCATTTTTCTTCTCGGTTGTCGGTTCTCTCGAATGGAACTTCTACTTCATCTCCACAAATTCCGGCTCAAACGGACCCAGCGCAAAACCATCCACATAATCCTGATCATGCAGAATACTCCGGGAGCGCCCTTTCAAATCCACGCGCTTGGTGGCGGCATCCAAATTCAGGTATAGGATGTGGGTCGCATCAATTTGCCGCGCCATCACACCGCCCGGCACCGGCGGACCCGTTTTGATCGTC
>PLHN01000048.1 GCA_003139975.1 Acidobacteriaceae bacterium | reverse complement strand
ATTGTAAGAAACCAGGTCGTAGAGCGTGAAGCCGTCGTGGCAATCGATATAGTTGACGGTCTGGAAGGCATGATAGGCATGCTCGCGGCTGTCCGGAAACAAGTCATCGCTGCCATAAATGCGACGCATAAGGTCCGGGACCATCCCCGCGTCGCCCCTCACAAAACGGCGGACATCGTCGCGATAACGCGCGTTCCATTGCAGCCAGGTCGTGCCCGGAAATCCACGTCCGAGCTGATAGCCGCCGACGTCCCAAGGCTCCGCGATCAACGCCAACCGGCCCAACTCGGGGTCTGCGGCGATTTCACTGAATATCGGAGCATCTCCCCAATTCAGTGATCCGTCTGCATTGCGGCTAAACACCGATGCCAGATCGAAGCGAAAGCCGTCGATGTGCATCTCGTTCTTCCAATAACGCAGGCTGTCCATGACCATTTTACGCACGTGAGGCTGGTTGAAATTCAACGTGTTGCCGGTGCCCGAGTAATTGGCGTATGGGCTCCCCGGGTCGGAGGACAGCATGTAATAGCCAGCGGCGTCGAAACCCTTGAAGCTATAGATTGGACCGAGGTGATCTCCTTCACACGTATGGTTGTACACAACGTCGAGCACCACGGCGATTCCGGCTTTGTGAAAGGCCTTGATCATATTCTTGAATTCGACATGTTGCTCATCGTCGCCACGGGCGCCATACTGCGCGTGGGGCGCAAAGAAGTTCAAAGGCATGTAGCCCCAATAATCTCTTTCGTGAGGGTCGCGTTGAAAGATGGGCATCAGTTCGACAACGGTGATCCCAAGGTCCTTCAGATATGGGACCTTTTCGATCAAGCCGGCATAGGTTCCAGCTTGGGATGGATGCACGCCGGAATTGGGATGGTGCGTGAATCCCTTGACGTGAAGTTCGTAAATGATCGCGTCCGATTCAGGCCGTGGTGAAACATCTCCTGCCCAGTCAAATGCATTACGATGTTCAGGCAACAATCCGAGCGGGGCCCTTTCATGATTGGGGCCTGGCCCCATCGCCTGCTTGCGTTCAAACCCCGGCGGGAAGAAGACACCTTTCGCATACGGATCCAGGAGAATTTTTTCATGGTCGAAGCAATGGAGCCCAGCAGTGGCCTGCCCTGAAACCGAGTAAGCGTAATAGCGCGCAGCGCGCATTTGATTGCGGGGGATCCTGCAGTGCCAAATCCGTCCTGACTTGTTACGAAGAGAATCAAACTGATATATCACGATGGGGTTCGCTATATCGTGATGGGAATAGAGGAACAGCTTCACGCTGTCAGCATGTTCAGCATACACGGCAAAGTTGAACGCCTGTTCTTCTTCGATCCAACTAGCTCCGAGAGGCAGTGGGAGCCCCTCTGCCTCTGCCCAACTGAAGCGTGCTTTGGATTCGACTCCTGGCAGGGACTGTGCGTCAGGTGCGCAGTCGCTGGCCGCAATGGATTGGGAAAGTGTGTTTCTCACGTATTAAGAGCCTAATGACAGGCCGCATCGTCCTGGAAGGTACCGCTGGCGAACATCTGCGCCAGAAATTGNNTTTGATATATCCGTCAGCCCAGGCCTGCACATTGTTAAATTCGTTCTTGAGCAACTCGAGCCCGCGATAGTCAGAGTCTGTCGATGCCGCCGCTGAAGCTAATGCGACGCTGTCCGCAGCTCGACCCTCAAACGCCATGATCGTGTTCCCTGCCGTGGTATTTCCGACTGGATACCCATTCAGGACGATCGCCTGCAGAGTTCCGCCCCACTCTCTGATCGACGCCATTGCCTCGATCGCTGCCTTCATGAAGGGGCGCGAGAAGCCTGATGTGTGAGCCTCGCCGCTCGACGATGAACCATCTGGACCAGGCAGCGTCAGAATCATTCCGTTCTTCTCAAAGCTCAGCGACCCGTTTGTGATTTGCGCAAGCGCCTGCGCATCCACGAACGCGCGCCCTTGGTATCGAATGACACTGGCCTGTCCTTGGTAGCCTCGCACGGACAATGCCTCTCTCTCGTGCTGCGATTGCGCCATTGCCATGGCCACCATCAACAGCACTGCCCCGAACTTCACCGGCCTATGCTTCATCATGTGGAACATCGCCGAGCCCCGGATCAAAGTCGCACTCGAACTAGAACGGTGCCTCATTGCTGAGGTGGTTCTACCACGCCACTTCCCGGTACGGTGTATTGCGCCTGGGTGAGCGGAGGAAGGACGGCTTCGACTTGCATATCCATCATCAAATCAATGCGACGCTCCAATTGAAAGAACTTCGTCACTGTAAGGGCCGGAAGCACCTTGTTGAACTTCTTGTAATACTTCTTCTTCAACTCAGCCAGACGAAATTCGCAGTCAAACATTTGGTCTGCCATCGCTTTGGCGTCGGCGTCGGCCAGGTTCGGGTACTTCTGGCTGTACTGCTTGATCACGGCAGCCCGACGATCATCCAGCCTGGATCGTTCGTATTCGTATTGTTCATAGATCGGCCAGAATGCCGCGCCATCTTTGTCCGTGAAATTCATTCCTGTTGTGATGAGGGCAGTCCTGTCTGCCCGCATATTGGCCCTCACTACTGCGATGGTGGAGTCGATGGTGGGCTCCTGATCTTGACCACGGCCGAGAGGGCAAAATGCGAGCATCGCGAACATAACCATGAGTAATGCAGAATTCTTAATCATCGATTGGACTCCTAGGCCGCTTGTCGTGTCATTCGCCGGCGCAGCGGCGCAGTGCGCTCGAGACATTTTTGTGAACGGCTTCTCGATAGGACCGGAAGCAATGCACCAGATTATGTAGGCACGCCAGTTGCCGAACTCTCTCGGAGTCAAATCATGTCTTATGTTTGCGGTTCTGCCATAGACTTGGTTCCGCTCGACCGTACCGTGACCAGGAACGGGCAACGCGGACCTCATCTGGTCACGCCTGGGTCGATTCGAAGATCGTTTGTTCCTGTGCATAGTGGGACGGCTCTACTGCCGGATCTAACGTCGCCGCTACTGTCCTCGGCACCTCGGTCCTCTTCATCAGGACCATGCACAGCGCCCCCACCCCTGCCCAGAAGACCGTGCGCGCTCGGCGGCACAATGCCAGCGTCAATCCTGCGGTGCTGGTCACTCCGAACATTTTTGCAATGAGCATATTCCCAGCTTCATAAGTCCCGAAGTTGCCCGGGTTCAGCCCGCCCACGAGGTTGATCACTTTCGTCAGGCCTTCCACGATGAAAGCGCCGCCTCCTGTGAACCCTGCTCCCATAAACCGCAGGATGATGTAGACCTCCAGGACTGCCAGCATGTGCCAGATGACATTGAGGATCAGGGTTGCCCAGAATGCGGCTGGCGCTTCACGATGGAAATAGAGGAGGTTGTGTTCGGCCGAGTCAATGATCGGCTGTTTGCCGCTGACCCAGTTGCGCAGCCGCGGCAATCGCCCAATCGCTCGAATTGCGTTCCCCATCAAGGGCCAGCGGCGTGCAATCGCCACAGCTGCCAAGATCACCACTGACGCCAGCCCAGCAATGAGCAGAACTGCGTACACTCGCCATCGCACAGAAACAGGGCCCAGCATTAGAGTGGCTGAGATGCCCAAAACCGTTACCACTACGGCGCTGAAGCCATGCAGTCCCCCGTCAATGGCGCCAGCTGATATTGCACTCGATACCGGGACTGTGGAACCCAACAGCGATATGCGCGTCCCCTCCCCAACTACCTTTCCAGCGACACCAAATTGTCCAATAGCGTCTGAGATCAACTGCGCGACGAAGCTTCGGGACCATGAAAGTTGACTAATGCCGCACGTAAACGCCTGTCTCCAGGCGCACGTCTTGATGAACTG
>PLHN01000387.1 GCA_003139975.1 Acidobacteriaceae bacterium | reverse complement strand
AAATCCTGCTCGCAGGCAAAGAAGCGCAGAAACGCCCGCCGCTGTCCCGTCCCATACTCGCGAATCGTCCCCCGCAGCATCGGATACCGCTCCTCCAGCGCATCCAGCACCGCCCGAATCGTAGCCGTGCCATCAACCTCGAGCTGCACCTCAGTCCCAACGTGCGCCAGCGTCCGCAGATGGTGGGGCAATACGACCCGAATCATAGTCAGCTAACCTCGGAATATCTCCGACGAGCGGGGGGGCGCCAGCTCTTCAGCTCAGCGCAACCGCGCCGCCGGCAGCAGGGAATTTCCGTTGCCGGTACAGCCGGTCAAAAACCAAAAACATCAGCGCGGTTACGGGAAACACCATCCAGCTTGCTTCCGGACCGAGCAACCCCCCGGTCAGCCATTGCGCGCCTGGCCACTGGGTTTCAAACAGGTGGCCGACGGCAAACTCACCGCCATTTCGTCCCGACCAGAAGAAGATGTTGCCGAAATCGAATGCTGCATGGAACCCGATGGCAAAGGCCAACGACCCGGTGCGCAGCAGCGTCAGGCACACGAACAGGCTGAACAAGCCCGTCATGGCGAAGTCTTCCCAGCGCTCGTGTGGCTTCAGGAAATAGTGGAGCGCTCCAAAGCCGATTGAGATGACAATGCTGGCCGCCCAGTAACCAATGCCTTCGGCGAGCGTCACCAACAGGTAAGCGCGGAACAGAATCTCTTCCGAGAACCCGATGATCAGGTTGCAAATAATCCAAAGCACCAGAAAGTAGCCGAGTTGGCTCCCGTGGATTGCAAGCCGCACGATGCGATACCCGCCGAGTGCCGCAATCATGCCAATGACCAGCGACGCGATAGCCATGCCCCAGCCAATTCCGATCCAGAACTCGCGTCCGAAGCCGTTGCGCACCGGAATTCCATAGTCCGTGAATCTTCGCCGCTCGATTCGCGACATCACCCAGGTTGCAATCCCCACCTCGGCGAGCGTCAGCAACTCCTCCACGCCCAGGCCCACCGGATCAAGAAAAGCCACGTCCGGGGGATGGAAAATTTTTGCAATACACCAGTCGGTCGCAAGTCGGATCCCGACGAAGAGGGCAATAAAGATCACCAGCCGCCAAGCTGCGCGCAGCCCCCGGGAATTGAAGAAGATTTTCCTCATCGCTACCTGTATGTGAGCCGCCGAAGATTTTTTTTCCCGGCCAACTGGTGCCCCAGTTTCGTGTCTATTTTTTGGGCGCTACCTGGGGGAAGGCTATGCCGCCCTGCCTTCGTACGCCTTCTCTAGATCGGCAATAACAATCTTGTTCATCTTCATCATCGCCCCAAAAACCGCCTTCGACTTCGTAGGGTCCGGATCGCCCATCAGCCGCATCAGGGCCGAAGGAATAATCTGCCACGATAGACCAAACTTATCCTTCAGCCACCCACATTGTCCCGGTGCGCCGCCCGCCGACAGCTTCGCCCACAATTCATCCACCTCTAGCTGCGTTTCGCAGTTCACGAAAAACGATATCGCTTCCGTGAACTTGAACAGCGGCTCCGCGTTCAATGCCATGAACCGCTGCCCCAACAGCTCGAACGTCGCCACAAACAACTTTCCGTCCTTTCGGGTGACGTTCAGCACCTTGGCGTCCTTGAAAATCGAAGCATAGAAATTCATCGCCTCTTCCGCCCGCCCATCAAACCACAAAAACGGAGTAATGTTTGGCATGGGTGTGTCCCTCTCACTCAGAACTGAGAACTGGCAACTGGTTTAAACCGTCTGCACTTCCACACTCAGCACCGCCGGCAGATCCCGCACAATTGGATTCCAACTGTCCCCCGCATCTGCCGAGGCATACACCTGCCCGCCAGTGGTCCCGAAATAAATTCCGCACTGATCCAGCCGGTCGACCGCCATCGCGTCGCGTAGCACATTCACATAGCAATTGCTCTGCGGCAGCCCGCGAGTCAGCGACTCCCACTCGTTGCCGCCCGAGCGGCTCCGATAAACGCGGAGCTTCCCCTCGTGCACATAGTGCTCCGAGTCACTCTTGATCGGCACCACGTAAATCGTCTCCGGCTCGTGGGCGTGCACGTCGATCACAAATCCAAAATCAGTCGGGAGGTTCCCGCTCACCTCGCGCCACGAGTCGCCCGCATCATCCGACCGCATAACGTCCCAGTGCTTCTGCATGAACAGCACCGATGGCCGCGAAGGATGCATCGCCACATGATGCACGCAGTGCCCCACCTCCGCCCAAGGATCCGGAATGTACTGCGAGTACAGTCCTTTATTAATGGGCTTCCAGGTCGCGCCGCCATCGTCGGTTCGAAACGCCCCCGCCGCCGAAATCGCAATAAAAATCCGCCCCGCATTGTTCGGATCAAGGATGATCGTATGGAGGCACATTCCCCCCGCACCCGGCTGCCACTTCGGGCCCGTTCCGTGTCCACGCAGCCCTGCCAGTTCGTGCCAGTTCTGCCCTCCGTCGGTCGACCGGAACAACGCCGCATCCTCGACCCCCGCATAAACCGTATCGGGATCGCTCAAACTCGGCTCCAGATGCCACACCCGCTTGAACTCCCAGGGATGCTGCGTCCCGTCATAAAACTGATGCGTGGTTAGCGGCTTGCCGCTGTCGGTCGACGTGTCATAAACAAACTTGTTGCTGGCCGCCTTCGGAGGCCCTCCGCCCGGTGCTGGCGCTTCTCCCACCGGCGTTCCCGGCTGATGCCAGGTTTTGCCCCCATCGTCCGAGCGCTGAATCAGCTGGCCAAACCACCCGCTGGTCTGCGACGCATAAATCCGGTTCGGATCCGCCGGCGATCCCTTCATGTGATAAATTTCCCACCCGGCAAAATGCGGCCCGCTGACCTCCCACTTTTCGCGCTTCCCATCCGACGTCAATACAAATGCGCCCTTCCGCGTCCCCGCCAAAACGCGCACTCCGCTCATATGTGTCGCCTCATCGTTTCTAAGTTTGTTTGCAGCCCTTGCCTTCGAAGTGGAACAAGCGCCCGCACCCGCTCGTCCCGCAGATAAAGCCCCAACCACACCATGACCCCAACAACAATTGGAATAAAAAACGGCTCGCGGGCGTGCACGTGCGTCGCTGTAGCCCCGCCAAGATAAGCCGTCAGTAAAATCGCTCCCAGCGCTGAAGTGCGCGGTATCGCGTAAAGAAGCGCGCACAGGATCTCAACAGTGACGATGCGCGCGAGCGCTCCGTCCGGATAACCATAATGCGCGAATTGCGGCGCGATCGCCTCCGGCTTGAGTAACGCGAATAACCCCGTACCGACCATGATCAGCACCGGCAACGCACTAAGAATCCGTCCCGCCCAAACCATTGCCGTCGAACTGGAACTAATTTCCGTAATTGATTCCATGAATTCCTCTTCTGAAGTTGTGCTGCAGGGTCTCCCACTCATCGCGCCGTTTGGGATGAGCGGGATCACCTGTTCGCCTTACGCTGCCTTCTGTGCCCCTGGCCGCATCGTCTTCATCCACTCCCGCATAGCCGCGATGTGCCCCGGCGAACGCTTCTCCGTCCACTCTTCACAACGCTTCGCCGCTTTTTCCATGTTCTCCATCCACTGCTTGTACTTGAACATCTCGCGCGATTGTTGCAGCGTCCCGCGGATTCGCTCGAACACCGCTAAGAACTCCCCGTTGTTCTCGAAGAAAAGCTCTTCATGCAGCAACCCATGGTTCAGGAATGAGCACGCTTGCTCCCAGTAACTGAGCACCATCATCACGTAGGCTCCATTCTGCGTCATCGGCGCTGCCAACTTCATTGCGTCTTCAAACGAGTCCACCCAGTAGTTCTTGAAAAACCAGTCGCGCGCCTCGCGCATCTTGGCTTCGCGGCGCAGATCGTAGAGTTCCAGTTGTAGTTTTGCCTGTTCATGCGTAGCTTTTTGTTCCATCTTCATTTCTCCTTATTGTTTGAATCGGTATAGGTGAATCGTTCCTTCGTCGTGAAAACTCTGATTCCATCTGGGGCAGCCCTGGCACGCCGATACTGGCGTGCTGCTGCGCCCATGCTCGCTGCGAGAATCGGCTACCATCGCCAATTCTCGCCGTGCGAAGACGGAACCTCGGTTCCCAAATTCAATCCTCCAAAGGCGCAGCCTTTGAAAGATCTCCCCTTGAAAGTTGCCCCTTAAAGAATTGACCCCTTGAACTCCACCCGCAGTTCCCCACGTTCAACTGCAAGTGTTGCGGCTCAGATTCCCCGGCCGCTCAGATCGTGCCCCACAGCATTATCGAACTGCGGTATCAGCGGAGTCGAGTCCCGCTCCAGCCATCGTCGCCGCACTTCCGCGAGAATTCCCCCACGATTCTTCTCCATCCTAGCGATCACCGCGTACGACGCCCCAACTTCCTCATGCCGTGCCCCCCAGATGAGCAACTCCAAAACTACCGGCGCCAGGTCGATCCCTTTCTCCGTCAGCCGGTAGTGCAACTTTCTTCTGTCCAGCTGTTCGACCTCAGCCGTAATAATGGCCGCCGCTTCGAGCTTCTTTAGACGGTCTGAAAGGATGTTCGTCGCAATCCCTTCGCCCGATTCCTGAAATTCTTTGAATGTCCGGAATCCGCGAACCATCAGGTCCCGGATAATTAAGAGTGACCAGCGATCCCCAAACCGCTCCATTGAAACACTGACCGGGCACCCGGACCGCCGCTTTCGATTGATTTTCCCCACGAGCAGCAAGATAGCAAAACTAACTTGCAATATGCAAGTGATATTTTAGTCTCATGTTCCGCGGCGATTCCGCGCTCTTTACTGCCTATTACCGGTGGTCATCTTACGAGCTGTCTTCCTGAGCGGAGCGGCGACGAAGCCGCCGCTTAGTCGAGGCCCCCTCCCCCCATATTGGCCACTTCCCCTTGCCTCTTTGGGCCGGTGTGGGAATCAATCTCGCGGAGCAGGCCCACGACGGGCCACCCCGTCCCACTTGTTACTTCGCTGATTCCCCAGGCCCGGTTCATCCCAGCCGCCGCCTTTTGCATCCAACCGCTTCTTCCGACAATCCAAGCCAAAAGACCATTGAATCCAAAAGAGAGGTTTAAATGCCCGAAGCAATTGCCCCCGCCCAGCCAAGAACCGCCGTCTCCAACGATGCCCTGGATCAGATCTTCCGCCAAGCCCGCACGCATAACGGATGGCTTCCCAAGCCCGTTCCCACTGAGCTGCTTCGCCAGATCTACGAAATCGCCACTCTGGGTCCCACCAGCGCCAACACCACGCCGGCGCGTTTCGTCTTCCTGACCACTGGCGAGGCAAAAGAGCGCCTCCGCCCGGCGCTCGCTCCCGGCAACGTCGAAAAGACCATGGCCGCTCCTGTCACCGTCATCATCGCCTGGGATACCGAGTTCTACGAGAAGCTCCCCAAGCTGTTCCCCCACGCCGATGCCCGCCCCTGGTTTCTTGGCAAGCCCGCCTTCATCGAAGAGACCGGTTTCCGCAACGGCTCTCTTGAAGGCGCCTATTTTATCCTCGCCGCTCGCGCCCTCGGCCTCGATTGCGGCCCCATGTCCGGATTCGACCAGGCCAAAGTCAACGCCGAGTTCTTCCCCGACGGCAAATGGAAAGCCAACTTCCTCTGCAACCTGGGCTACGGAGACGCGACGAAGCTTTTCCCCCGCAGCCCACGCCTACCGTTCGAAGAGGCCTGCCTGGTTCTTTGAAATTGGTCTTTATGGGGTAGGCTTTGTAGATAATGCGGACGTGCCCCAGGGCCTGCCCTGAGCTTGGCGAAGGGTGCGCACACGTTTTTGCGCGGCTAGCCTGGGCGTGGCGCCCAAAGCCAACCATTTACAACAATTCCTATTTCGCGGCCTGCGCCGCCACCCGCTCCTTCAACTGATTCCCCAGCAACGCCGCCTGCTCGTCCGACATCCGCATCTCCCCTTCGAGCGCCACGCCCAGGCTGCCGCCCGTCGTGCTCTCAAATCGAGCGCTCTTTGTCTCTGCCGAGGCCGCTCCAGTTGGTGGCAGCATAGCCTTGAAGTTCGCGCTCTCGATCACCTTCACCATCGACGACGCAATCTTCTGCTGCAGCGCCTCCCCGAGCGTTCCCGATTTCAGCAAGTCGCGCACAAACTTATCGCCTTCCACCCGGCTGACTTCCGTCTTCATATTGAGTTCGCCATTTGGCTCCACTGCCGGCGTCACTCTTATTTCGACGCTCCCCGTTCCCTGCGCCAGTTCCCGAGCAGTTTTGGGTCCGCGCGCGCATATCCAATGCTCCACGTAAAGCTGTGCCACCACTACACTCGCCGGAGCCGCCAGCGCCAGCGTCGCATCCCGCAATTCAACCCGCTCCCCGCACGTGGGAAGACTTTCTACCTGCGCCCTCAGCACCTCCGTGATGTTCGGCTGCAAGTCCGAAAGGTCCTGAGTCAACTCAATCTTGTAGACGTTCGCTTCGTTTTCCGCCTCCACCCGCGAAATAACCGACGACGACGAAACCGCAATACGCTGCCCGCCTGCTTGCGCCGAAGTCTTAAACGCCGGAATTCGAAACACCACTTCCCCGCCGTCGGATAAAACAATCCCCATCTCCTCCGCCAGCCTGCCTTGCTGATTGCGAAAAGTTTCGAGCGCCTTCGCCAGACTTTCCGTGCGTCCGCTCATGGCCGAGTCGTGACCCTCGCCCGCGCTTGCCTCAAGCACTTTCTCCTGCCCGGCCAGATCCGTCTCCGCCTTGGCGATCCTTCCCGTAATCTCCTTCAACCCAGCCTTCTGCCGCGCCGAAAGGCCATCCACAAAACTGCGCGTAGATATCCGCGCCTTGTCGATGGCCGCCTTCACATTGGCCGCGCGCCCCGCCCATAGCGACGGATCTTTCTCCTGCTCCTGTTCGAGACTCGCCAGTTGCGCATTCGCCGACTCCGTGTTCTTCAAAATCGTGCGGAACGCTGACGCCTGGTCGCTCGTGGCCTGCACCTCCATCGCATGATGAAAATCCTTCAGCTCATCTTTCTCGCCGACCCCGCTAGGCTGGCCCGTCGACGAAAGGCCGCCTCCACCAAGCGGCGCGCCGTGCCCGCCCCCGCCATGCTGCGCAAAAGCCATCGTCGGCACAAGCAAAAGCGCGATCGCTAGCACAGCCGCTGCCACCGGATTTAGGATGGCGCAGCGCTTCAAGGCTGCGATGATTACCGCGTTGTCATCGACGGCTTCAGCCGCCGAGGTCGTAAACGAAGATGACGAAAAGAAGCAAATGATAAAATGGAAGGACTTCATAAGCAGATTGACACCTTCAGATTCTGAAGATTATATCTCGCTTGTGATTCCGGCCAGAGGGAGGAATCCGCTGCTAGCGCGTGCCTAGTGCGGTTGCAACCCNNTCATTCTCCGCATGTGTCAGTTCGATTGTCATATCAGCCGCACACTTCTATTATCCTCCTGATAGAACTTGCCACAGCTTCGAAACGCGCAACGCTGGAGGATTCCATGACGGCTCGCAAATGGCTCTTATTCTCCCTGCTATTTTGTCTTGCTTCCCCCGCGTGGCCGCAGGCTGCGCAGCCCGAATCTGCCCAACCGGGCGCATCCGCCGTTCCCGCTCTGCCCGCCGACATTCCCCCCTCAGCCGAGCGCTATTCCCTCCGCATCATGGGCAATCTCGCCGGACAGCAAGCCGCCTGGACCGCCCCCGACGGTACACTTCATCTCTTCCTTCAATTTAACGACCGAGGCCGCGGCCCGAAAACCACGTCCATCCTCAAGCTCGACTCCGCCGGAACCCCGCTCTCCGAAACGATTCAGGGCAATGACTACTTGAAATCGCCGGTTGACGAATTGTTCACCAACGCCAACGGCGCCACCCACTGGAAAAACAACGCCGAGAAAGGCGAAAAGAAAATCACCGCCCCCGCCTTCTACGTCCCGCTCAACGGAGCCCCCGCGGAAACCGCCCTGCTCGCGCAAGCCGCCCTCCACAATGGAGGCAAAATCGCCCTGCTTCCCGCCGGCGAGGCCCGAGTCCAGCGCGAAACGGCGCTCGACGTCGAAGCGGCCTCCAAGAAGAAACACGTCGCGCTCTATTCCATCGCCGGATTAGATTTCGCCCCGACGTATATCTGGCTAGAAGAAGACAAAGCGCAAGATAAGAGCAAAAACAACGCCACTAACTTCTTCGCCTCTGTCGATAGCTGGGGATCCATCATCCCCGAGGGCTGGGAGTCCGCAGTCAAGCCGCTGCTCGCCGCGCAGGATGAAGTCAAAAACTCCCGCTCCACCGTGCTAGCCGCCAAACTCGCGCACCATGCGCCCGACGGAATCATCTTCGCCCACGCCAACGTCTTCGACGCCGAGACCGGAAAAATCATCCCAGACGAAGACGTCTTTCTCCAGGGCAACCGTATTTCCGTGGTGACAAGCGGATTCGGACACCCCGGAATGATGCACCCCCAAGTCATCGACGCCCACAACAAAACCCTCCTCCCCGGCCTCTGGGACATGCACGCCCACGTCGGCGATAACGACGGTCTCCTCAACCTCGCCGCCGGAGTCACCACCGTCCGCGACCTCGCCAACGACACCGACTCGCTCCTCGCCCGCCGCCAGCGCATCGCCGACGGCAAAGAGGTCGGCACGCGCATCGTTCTCGCCGGCATCATCGATGGCCGCGGCCCCTATCAAGGCCCCACCAAGGTTCTCGTCTCGAGCGAAGCCGAAGCCCGCGCCGCCGTCGACAACTACAAAAAGCTCGGCTACGTGCAAATCAAGATCTACAGTTCCGTCCCGCCCGCGCTCGTTCCCGCTATCATCGACGAAGCCCACAAAAACGGCCTCCGCGTCAGCGGACACATTCCCGCTGAAATGACCGCCGCGCAATGCGTCGACCTCGGCTTCGACGAAATCCAGCACATCAACTTTCTCGTCCTCAACTTCTTCCCCGAGATCAAGGACACCAACACCATCACCCGCCTCACCAAGCCCGGCGAAATCACCGCCGGCCTCGACCTCAACTCGCCAAAGGTCCAGTCCTTTATTAAGTTGTTACAGGATCACCACACGAAACTCGATTTGACCCTGACTGTTTTTGAAGACCAGTACATGACCCGCATTGGCCAGATCTCGCCCGGCTTTCAACAGGTCGCCGACCTTCTCCCGGCCCAGGTTCGCCGCGGTCTCCTAACCGCTGGCATGACTCCGCCCAAGGGCATGGAAGACACCTACAAAAAGTCCTTCGCCAAGATGCTCGACTTCGCTGGTCTCCTCTACCGCTCCGGCCTTGAGATCGAAGACGGCACCGACAACATGGCCGGTTTCGCCCTCCACCGCGAACTCGAACTGGACGTCCAGGCCGGCATCCCGCCCGCTCAGGTCCTGCAAGATGCAACCCTCAACGCCGCCAAAATCATGAGCATGGACAAAGACCTGGGCTCGATCACTCCCGGCAAGCTAGCCGACCTGACCTTGGTCGACGGCGACCCCACCAAAAACATAAGCGACATCCGAAAGACCGCCGTAGTAGTCAAAGACGGCGTCCTTTATTACCCCAAAGAGCTGTACACCGAACTAGGAGTAGTTCCGTAAGACGGCGCCTCCGTCGTCTAAGCTCGTTCTAGGGAATGACAATGCGTTGTTGGATGGACGAATAGGGCGGGCGACCTAAAAGAGGCTTCAATTCTCGTCGGCGTTATTTCCGACACACACGGACTGCTGCGGGCGGAAGCGATCGAAGCCCTCGGTGGCGTCGATCATATTCTGCATGCGGGGGACATTGGTGCACCGGAGATCACAGGGGGATTTGCAGGAACTGGAAATTCGCGCGTAACAAAGGGCCGGCAACTTCGCCGGCCCTGTAGNNGCGATCGCGTCCTTCGCGGCTTTTGCTACGCGGAACTTCACAACGGTCTTCGCCTTGATCTGGATCGGTTCGCCGGTCTGCGGATTACGGCCCATACGCGCCTTGCGGTGCGCCTTCACCAGGCGGCCGAGTCCGGGCACGACGAATACGCCATTCTTCTTGGTTTCCTTGATTGCGGTGTCGGCCAGGTGCTCTAGAAATGTCGCGGCCGTTTTATTGTTGGTGCCGAGCTTTTCGGCGAGGTGACGGGTCAATTGAGTTTTGGTCATACCAGAAGCCATGAATCCTCCTTCGGGAAGCAAGCTTGAAAATGCTGATTTCGACCGCATGTTAGCGCACTTAGCTGTGGAAAAGTAGTATTTTGTGCAGATTTTATGCGGTTTCTGAAAAGGTACCCCCGCAAAAGCGGCCTAAAACACAGGTTTTGGCGATCTGGGGCGACCCGAAACCGGCAAGAGCCTGTCGAGGCGAACTAGTGAGTGGAAGGCTTTCGGTCGCGCGTGCTGCGAACCAGTTTGTTACTTGCGCGCGAGTTTCCTCGTGATCTCTTCTACAATCTTCGGCCGAAGATCGGCGAGCACGCTTTCTACGATACTGGCAATCGCGCTTGCATCCGGTGCTACCGTGGATGCTCCATCGGCAGATGCTGCGGCAGCCATCGTTTTCGGAGCTTCGGGACTTTCGGCCTGCATCACTGCTTCGGCGGCAGGCACTTCGGGTGTGGAGGCGAGCTCAACCATCTGATGCTCTTTCGATTTTTCCGAGGTCTGCTTGCCGCGCTTGCCCATGTCCGGTGGCCCTCCTGCGTCAGGAATCGAACCTTCATGCTCAACCTCGGCCGCAGATCCGGGCGCTGCGGAAGCGTCGAGTTTGGACGCGTCGATATGCGCCGCGGGTTCCATCGCCCCCTGCGCGATCATCTCTTCTGCACCCGTTTCGGCTTCCTGAGGCGCAACATCGGCGAAGGTTGCAGCCGGAGCTTGACCCGGAACTTCGTCCCGGAAAGCCGCCGAGGTGGCGTGCTTAGCGATTTCCTGCGCGCACTCGAGAACTGCCGTTTCCAGAACTGGTTCCGCTTCTTTTTCTACGATGGCGGGTGCAGGAAACTCGGGGACTGTTTCCGCAACACTCTCGGTGTTTGTTGCAACCTGGATTGCACCGGGAGCCGTGATTTCTGCGGCAGCGTCGGCGACAAACTTGCCGAACATTTCCGCTTCGAGCGAGATGGACGCTTCTTCCGGAGTCAACGCCACCGGCTCCGCGATCCATCGCGGCTGGGAAGCTGCATGGTGAGCCGCTTCCTCGGCCAGCAAGTGGCCTGCGGCGACGAGCGTGCCGTGCGAAGGCATGGGCGTATCGGAATATCCGGTTGCCGGCGTTAGCAGACGCAGCGCTTGCGCCAACTCTTCATCGCTCGGCGGAGGGTCTTCCGGCTCGGCGGCTGCCTGCACACTGACCTCAGTTGAAGCAGGAGAAGGGGCGGGTTCGACGGAGCCGGTTTGCTTCTCTACGATTGGAGCCGTGTTCTCGTCCGTGATCGGGGCGTCGACCAGAGACGCTACGCGCGCAGATTCTTCAGGTATCGATTCTTCGAGCCGTGATTCTTGGACGTTCGATTCCTGGACTTTGAACTCTTGAACCGTGGATTCTTCGATCCTGGACCGTTCAGACTTAAGTTCTTCAGGCCCGGCTACTTCCGCGATCGATTTTCCGAGTTGGGCTTCTTCCGCCTTCGCTTCCGGTTGCTGCGGAGTGGCGCATTGTTCGCTCACCGCGACAGTTTCTACTGTGGTGGCTTCGACGTTTTCTTGTGAGGCAGGCTGGGCGGCGAAAATCGGCTCGTCCTGCCGATCAATGGGCGCTGGCTCCTGCGCGAAAGAAGCTATATTCACGACGTCGGTAGTGGGAGTCACCCAAGGAATCTCTACTGCTGGTATCTCGACTGCTGGTGCCTCTGCGGCCGGGCTCTGTGCTGCCTGACTCTCCGCTGGCGGCGCGTTGACCTCGGAAGGTGAGGAAGCCTGCAAGCTGGCTGCGACTGCGCTCAGCGCGTCCAGTTCATCGGCTGTGATATCGCGAGGAAGGTCAGGGACGACAACAGGCTCCTTCTGGGGCGGGGATGACTTGGCGACTGCGGGCGAGTCGGAGGCGTTCTGGGCTTTGCTTCGGCGGAAATCGCGGAAGTTTGCGGTTCCGTCAGCCGGCTCAGTTGTCTCCCTCTTTTCTTTCTTCCTGGCGGGGAAACGCAGGCGCTCCCTCCAGCTGGTATCGGAGCCGCTCGCCACGATTTTCTCGGAGCCGTTGTCGCCGGGAGCTTTTCGGTTCAGTTTCTGCTGCTCCGCCGAGGGCACAATGCGATCTTCCAGGCGGGCAAGCGCGCTCAACAGTTCGCTCGCTTCAAAAGGCTTGACGATGTGGGCGTCGGCGCGGGCGCGGCGCGCTTCATCCGGCTTAAATGGCTCCAGTTTTCCCACCGTGAGCAACACTGGAATATGGGCGGTTTCCGAAGCCTCTTTGAGGCGTTGGCAGACTTCCAAGCCGCTGTAGCCTGGCATGTAGACGTCGAGGACAACGAGATCGGGCTTCGATTCGTTCACGCGCTTGAGCGCCGCCGATCCGTTATTGACCGTAACAACTTCGTACCCGGCATCAACCAGGATTTTGCGCCCCATGTTCTGGGCGGTCACACTATCGTCGGCCAACAATATTTTCCGCGCCAAGCTTCATCCTTCGCTAATACGGAGAGATAACGCGAAAGTACCCTGTTGGGGAACTCAAGTCAACGATTCGTGAGGAGTTGGACCGTTACGAGCGTGCCAGGTACGGAGGTTCATGTACCGAAGAACCAGCTGCCAGCTACGGTTTAGGAACACTGGGAAACTGGCGGCTGGCAACTGGACGCTGGTTCTTCAGAAGGGGTTTATCTTCTTAATTCCCTTTTTCTTTTTCTTTTTGCTCGTGGAGATGTCGGCCATCTCTTCTTTTTGAGAGCTCGACGAACTGACGCTTGAGCTTCCAGCCCCGCTGCTGTCCAGTTGGTTGCTCTGCTGCAGCGGAGGCAGGGCGTTCGGGTCTGGCTCCACGTTGGGCTTGAGTTCGTTCGGGTCGGCGACGTTCGGCTTCAACTCGGCCGCAGCCGAAGTTGCATTCTGCGACGCCGGCTGATTTTGACCAGGGGTGGCGGTATCTCCAGCGGGGGCATTGTCAGAGCGCGGTGCTGCCTCATTCGGCGTCGGGGCACCACTAATTGTGGTCACGCTCAGTTTGCCGTTCCCATCCGAGCCTCCGCCTACCGCACGCGCCAGATCCCTGGCAACTCCAGGGGCAGTGACGGTCTCGGAATCGACCATGGTCGGTTCACCGTGATGGGCGGCGTGCGAAACATCGGGATGCTTTTCCAACCCGCTGAACATGGTCGACATCATGGTCGGCTGTTGCCGGCTGGCGATTTCTTTCTCGTTCTCCTCGAGCGCCCTGCGCGTGGGCCGCGGCACCGGCTGATGCAGCCCCTCCAGGCGCGCCTTGGCATCGACGGCGCGATCCATAGCGGGATATCGCGTAATGATCCGTCCGTAGGCTGCGGCTGCTTCCCTGGTCAGTTCCTCGATCATCTTCCCTTTGATAACTTCGGTCGCACGCGGGTTCTTCCGGACCGTTTCAATTTCAGCTTCGTAGGTTCGGCCGAGCAGGAAGAGGGCGTCATCGGCACCGCTATAAAGAGGGTAACGGTCCACCAGCGTCTTCAGCCGGGCAATGGCTGCAGCGTAAGTCTGGCGCAAATAATAGAAGCGGCCGATCTCGAATTCCCTTTCCGCCAGAACTTCCTGCACTTCGCGCAATCGCTGCTTGGCTTGTGGAACCAGCTTGCTGTCCGGATACTCCTGAATCAGGGCCCGATATTCTTCTTCGGCGCGCATGGCGTGAGTGTAGTCGCGGTCCGGCTTCTCCATTTCCTGATAATGGATGTTGGCCACCTTAAGCTGCGCCTCGGCCGCTTCAGGCATGTTGGGGAAGAATGTTTTGAAATCCTTGTACTCGATCTCGGCCTGCTGGAGCGCGGTTGAGCCACCTTCGGCGTACCAGGAATCCGCGACCGCCAGCTTGGCGCGCGCGATAAACTCCGAGTCCGGATAGGTGTTGATCAGCGTCTGCAGCGTCATGCGCGACACGTCGAAACGGTTATGCTTCATGGCATCCATGGCGCGGTCAAACAGCACCTTGTCGGGCTGCTTGGAGCCGACGTTCGCCAGCGGATTGTTCACCTTCTTATTCGTGCAACCGAGCAGAAGCGCCAGCCCGACGATTAATACCCCGAGAATCAACCTACGTCGCATAATCAACCCTTTGAGCTACTAGCTTCCAGCCACTAGCTCCTAGCTACCCAAGTCCCCGCTCTAAGAACGTCTTTCCGAGCTCGTCGCTAGTACCTCGAAGCCGGCTTTACACCTTTTGGAGGCTCGCGCTGCGCGCCTCATCCAGCAGCGCGGCTGCATTCGACTTGGCATCGCCTTTGCCGAATACCGCGTTCCCTGCAACCAGAATCTCGGCGCCTGCCCGAACGACTTCGGCGACTGTATCCAAAGCAATGCCGCCATCTACTTCGATGCGGTAAGAATAGCCGCGCCCGGCGCGAATTTCAGCCAGCTTCCGGATCTTGTGTTTCGCGCCGGGAATGAACTTCTGCCCCCCAAATCCCGGGTTCACGCTCATCACCAACACGTAGTCCACAATTTCCAGCACTTCACTCAGCGTTTCCACGGGGGTAGCCGGATTGATGACCACGCCCGCGCGGCACTCGTGGCTCTTAATCAGGTTCAGGGTGCGGTTCAGATGCCGGCAGGCCTCCTGATGGACGGAAATCCAGTCGGCTCCTGCTTCGGCAAAATCGGCAATGTACCGGTCGGCATTCTCGATCATCAGATGGCAATCGAGAGGAAGCCGGGTTGCCTGGCGCAACGATTTCACGACCGGAGGGCCGATGGTGATGTTGGGCACAAAATGGCCGTCCATAACGTCCACATGGATCACGCTGCCGCCGCCCGCCGTGGCGCGCTCTATCTGATCCGCAAGATGAGCGAAATCGGCGGATAGTATTGAGGGTGCAAGTTCGATCAAATCAGGTTCCGTAAACAGTTCTGCCTGGGTCACACCTTTGCCGTGTCTGACGTTGCACCGGCGTAGGAGCGGCCCGATTCGGCCAGAATTGTCGGCTCGGGTCTCCGCAAATGAGAAGCTGAGGAAATTCTAGCACGCCGGGGAGTGACCTTCGTAACCCTACGCCCCATACCTCCGAACGTGGCATTGTGACGGCCCTCATTCACGTCGCGTGTGGGCTCTGCCGATAATCAAGATGAGTCCGAGCCGCTGGATTTTTGCTCGGACGGAGCCGATTCGATGGACTTCCCAAGCCATCTGCATTCCGAGGCCGCTGCTTCCCCGGTCGAGCGCCGGCGTTTCCCACGCCATTCGGTGCAGGTACAGATCGAACTTCATCAGGAAGGCAGCGACGTGCCGCTGCGGATGGAAACCACCGATCTGAGCCGCGGCGGCTGCTATGTTCAGCTGATGATGCCCCTTTCGGTCGGCACCTACGTCAATGCCACGCTGTGGATCTGCGACTCCCCGGTTCGCATTCGCGGCCGGGTGGTCACGCGCCATCCACAATTCGGCAACGGCATCATGTT